>JBGCEA010000314.1:0-19233 GCA_045105915.1 Nitratireductor sp. | reverse complement strand
TTTCGCATCTGTCGCTTTTTCAGCATTAGAGCGCACTTTCATGCGTCTAAACTCATCTGCCCATTGCATTAATATGGCAAACGAACCCGAGAGTTCTGGCTGCACCATTTCGTGTTCGCCAACGAGCACTTGGCCCTGATCGCCATCTAGGGTGATGACCTCGCCGCGTCTTATAACGCGCTTGCCAACACGCAATTCTTGTTCTTCTAAATTTATTCGCATGGTGCTAGCGCCAGAAACACATGGCTTGCCCATGCCGCGCGCAATAACGGCTGCATGGCTTGTTGTACCGCCGCGCTGGGTTAAAATGCCCTGAGCCGCCACCATGCCATGAATGTCGTCTGGGCTGGTTTCTGCTCGTACCAAAATAACATTCTTGCCATCATTGCTTAGTGCTTCCGCCTCGGTAGAGTTGAAAACCACCGCGCCCGTTGCAGCGCCAGGCGATGCTGCCAAGCCATTTACCAAGACATCTCTTTGTGCATTTTCTGCTAAGCTAGGGTGCAATAATTGTGTGAGACTAGAAGCGTCTATTTTGGCAATTGCTTCTTGCTTGCTTTGAATGCCAGCCTCAACCATATCTACAGCAATTTTTATGCCTGCAAGCGCAGAGTGTTTTGCCGGGCTTGTTTGCAACAACCACAAAGCGCCCTCTTGAATGGTAAATTCAATGTCTTGCATTTGTTTGAAGCTGGCTTCTAAAAGCTCTGCCGCTTTTTCTAGTTGTTCAAAGGCTTTTGGCATTTTGACTTCTAATGTGTTTTCATGTCCATCGTCTGTTGAAGAAGATGTTGAAATGTAATGCGGCATTCTCATACCAGCGCTTACATCTTCGCCTTGTGCATTGGCTAAGTATTCGCCATACAACATTTTGTTGCCATTGCTTGGATCGCGCGTTAACGAAGAACCCGCCGCGCTATCACAGCCTTTATTACCAAACACCATTGTTTGAATGGTAACCGCCGTGCCATGCAATTCGCTAATGCCATGTAAGGTGCGATACATTTTTGCGCGTGTACTGTTCCAAGAAGAAAACACTGCGCTAAGTGCACTAAAGAGTTGGTCGAATGGATCTTGAGGAAATGGTGCTTCTGTCTCTTGCAAAACCAGCGCCTTAAACTCTGCAATAATTTCTTTCCAGCCATTGGCTGTAATGTCGGTATCTAGTTCCCAATCAGATTTGGCTTTTGTGCTGTCTAATATCTCTTCAAAATCTGCAAGCTCAATTTCAAGAACAATTTCGCCATAGGTTTGAATAAAACGGCGATATGTATCGTAGGCAAATCTTGGATCATTGGTTTGCTTGGCAAGCGCTTCGACACTTTCATCGTTTAGGCCAACATTTAAAATACTGTTCATAACGCCTGGCATAGAAACCGCACTGCCAGAGCGAACAGAAACCAATAGCGGGTTTTGACTTGAGCCAAACTCGATCTTGGCATCACCAGACAGCGCATGCCCAGACAATTCATTCATAGACACTAAAATGGCTTGCTTGAGAGAAGGCTCGATTTCTTGATTAGAATTTAAAAAACGCTCGCAAGCGTTAGCCGCAACCGTAAATCCGGCTGGAACAGGCAGACCCAGTTTAGACATTTGGGCTAGATTTGCGCCCTTCATGCCCAAAAGTTCAAGCATAGACGCATCGCCTTCAGCGGTGCCCTCTTTGAACATATAGGTCCATTTAGTTGTCATGGCTTTGCATTCGTTTAATTAATTTATTTATCCCTAGCCTTAGGTAAGCAAATTTGTTTGCCAGCGCAATAGGCGTTTGGTGCAATAGAACGTCATGCGACTGATTGGCCAAATGATGTTTTAGCTTTTAGAGAATGCGTTTAAGCAGATTCGCGTAGGGCTTCAGCTTCTTGTAAGTCAACTGATACCAATTGCGATACGCCGCGCTCTGCCATTGTAACACCAAACATGCGGTCCATACGCGCCATTGTAATTGGATTGTGCGTAATGGTTACAAAACGTGTATCTGTAGATGCTGACATTTCGTCCATAAGATTACAAAAACGCTCAACGTTATGATCATCCAGTGGTGCGTCAACCTCATCAAGCACGCAGATTGGCGCAGGGTTGGTTAAGAACACAGCAAAGATAAGTGCCATAGCTGTTAGGGCTTGTTCGCCGCCAGAAAGCAAAGTCATTGTTTGCGGTTTTTTGCCTGGTGGGCGTGCTAAAATTTCTAGGCCAGCCTCTAATGGATCATCGGATTCTACTAATTGCAACTCAGCAGTACCGCCACCAAATAGATGTGTGAATAAGCGTTTGAACTGATCATTCACAACATCGAACGCCTCAAGAAGTCGCTCACGCCCTTCTTTGTTTAGGCTTGCAATACCAGAGCGCAGGCTCTTAATCGCTTCAATCAAATCATCGCGTTCAGACACTAGTGCATCGCGTTGCTCTGCGATTTCTGTTTGCTCATGCTCAGCGCGAAGATTGACAGCGCCAAGACGCTCTCTCTCAATTTTAAGTTTTTCTAATTTTGTTTCAGTTTGCGCTATTTCTGGTACAGGCTTGCCTTCTTCAAGATCGGCAAGGCCGAGTGTTTGGTGCGGACGACATTCCATCTCTTCAACAATACGCGCTTCAATTTCTGTTCTGCGTTCTTTTGCTGCGTTTAAGCGTTCTTCTGCTCTGGCGCGCTGTTCACGTACTTCAGATAAATCAGAGATTGTTTGACGCGCAAGTTTGTCTGCATCACTCAAATCTGTTTCTGCACTTGCCAAAATATCAGCAGCTTCTTTGCGCGCAACTTCTGCTTTTTCAACTTCGGCATTAAGCTCATAACGCTTTTGCGAAATTTGATCAGGTGTGTCTTCAATTTCTGAAAGTTCTTTTTGACCAGACGAACGACGATTTGTCAGTTGTTCAATTTGCTTAATCGCGTTTTCACCGCGGCGCTTCCAATTTTCACGTTCTGTCTTAATGGTTTCTAAGCGACGGCCTCGCGCTTCTGCTTCGCGTGATAAGCCTTCGGCGGCTACACGTACTTCTGCCATTACAGCGCGGTCTTGCGCAACTTTGGTTCTCAATTGTTCTAGTTCTTTTTCAAGTTCTTGAACATTGGCAAGTGCAGCTAATTGTGTTTTTGCATCTGTGAAGGCTGAAACAGATTCTTTTTCATCTTCAACCAGACGACTCTTTGCTTCTTCTAGTGCAGAGCGGCGAGATGTGAATTGGTTTGCGGCGCGTTCTGCTGCAGAAATTTGCTCGCGTAATTCGCTCAATTCGCGCTGTTGATCGCGCCATGCATCGCGTGCAGCTTTTGCTTTATCTGCTGCTTCAATTGTTGCCACTTGTGCTTTTTCGAAGTTCTCTTCTGCTTCACGCAGTTTCTTTGTAACTTCAACAACTTCTTTGTCTAAATCTGACAAACGGTTTTTTTGTGCCAAACGCTGCGCGGCGGCTGTTGGCGCGTCAGAACTGGCTTGAAAACCATCCCAGCGCCACAAATCGCCCTTTAAAGAAACGAGTCTTTGTCCAGCTTTTAACTGTGATTGCAAGCTCGCGCCTGCCTCATTTTCTACAACGCCAATTTGCGATAAACGGCGCGATAATTCTGCAGGGGCATTTACAACTTGTGATAATGGCTTGCAGCCAGCAGGCAATGGGGCGCCTTCAAAAGCACTATCTAATACTGACCAATGCACTGGCGCTGACGTATCGTTTGAGACATCAAGATCTTCACCAAGGGCAGCGCCCAAGGCTTGCTCATATCCTGGCTCTACCTTTACTTTTTCAACCACAGCAGGGAACAAATCTTGCCCGCCTTGGTTCAAAATTCTGTTCAAGGTGCGTGCTTCAGATTCAAGTTCGCTTAATTGACTTTTGCATTCTTGAACTGGATTACGCGCTTCTTTTTCAAGATCACTAATGCTTTGAACTGCGCTCTCAGTTGCTTCTAATTGCAACTCGCCTTCTTTGATTTTAACTTCTAAGGCTTCTGCTTTTGCGCTCAAATCTGCAGAACCTGTAAGGCGTGCAATCTCGCCAGCAATTTGCGTCAACTCAGTTGAAACAGATTGTGTTTGTTGTTCGATACGCTCATTGCGTTCGCCTGCATCTTTCATTGCGCGTTCTAGCAAAGACTTTTTTGTGGTCTCTTCGGCAGTTTTTGCGGTTAAATCACCCAGTGATTTTTCGCTTTCACCAAGTTGTGTCGCCGCGTCGTTTAGCTTTTGCTTAGCTTCTGCTTCAATTTCAGAAACACGTCCACTTTGGCGAACAAGCTCTTCTTCTTCTGTGTCTAGCTTTTGCAAGATGTCAGCATTTTCGCTGCGCATTTTTTCTTCGCGAATAATATCTTCATTTAACTGCGAAATGCGGTTTTCAAGCTCAGTTTTTCGCGCTTGCATGCGCTCGATTTCTTGATCTACCTGATTTCTAGCAATTGAAATGCGCTGCAGGCTAGCTGCTGCCTTTGCTTCTTCTTCACGAAGCGCTGGCATTTTGTTTGCCAAAATTGCTTGAACTTTTGCACTCTCAGCTTGCAGCTCGGCTCTTTGTCCAACTTCGGTTGTGATTTGATTTAGCGCGCTTTCAGCTTCGGCTTCTGCAATTTTTGTGGCATCCCATTTTAGGTGAAAGGCCAATGCGCTTGTTTTTCTGATATCATCAGAAATTGTGCGGTATCTGTTTGCTTGGCGCGCTTGGCGCTTTAGGCTTTCTAACTGGCTGTCCATTTGGCCAACTACGTCTTCTAAACGCTCTAAATTATTGTCAGCGGCGCGCAGCCTTAACTCTGCTTCATGGCGGCGTGAATGAAGGCCAGAAATACCAGCAGCTTCTTCAAGTAAGGCGCGGCGTGCTTGTGGCTTGGCTGAAATCAACTCACCAATACGGCCCTGCCCCACCATTGAAGGTGATCTTGCGCCTGTTGATGCGTCTGCAAATAAAAGCTGCACATCTTTTGCGCGTACTTCTTTGCCATTTACACGATAAACAGAACCAGATTCGCGCTCGATACGGCGTGAGATTTGCAACTCGTCGCTATCATTAAAGGCGGCAGGTGCAGTTCTGTCAGAATTGTCTAGAAATAGCGTAACTTCTGCTGTGTTACGCGCGGGTCTGTTGCCAGAGCCAGAAAAAATAACATCGTCCATGCCAGAAGCGCGCATGTTTTTGTATGAGTTTTCGCCCATAACCCAGCGCAAGGCTTCTACAAGATTAGATTTGCCACAGCCATTTGGTCCAACAACACCTGTTAGGCCATTTTCGATGATAAATTCAGTTGGTTCGACGAAAGATTTGAACCCAAGGACACGTAATTTAGTAAATCGCATTTTTCACCTCATTTGGGTGAGAAACCGCCATAGAAAAAGCGCGTGTCCAAATAGGTGAGTTTACCCCACCTATAAGATTGGCTTGGTTACAAGAGTGCTTCGATTGCCTGTGACAACCCTTCCACTGTGTTTTTTCCGCTATATTTTTCGCCATTGATAAAGAAGAACGGTGTTGCATTAACGCCGTACTGTTTTTCGCCTTTTAATTTAACTGAATTCACATTGTCGAGAAGTTCTTGGTTTTTCAAGCAGGCGTTGAAGGACTCCTGTGTAAAACCAGCTAATTTTCCAATTTGTAGCAAAGGAACACGCGGATCTTGCGATCTTGCCCATCTTGCTTGCTGTTGGAACAAAACATCGATCATAGGGAAATAAAATTCTTTTGGTGCACAGCGCGCCATCATAAAGGCTGCAAATGCTCTTGGATCGAACGGGAATTCGCGGAAAATAAGCTTCACTTTGCCCGTATCAATGAATTTTTCTTTTAACTCAGGCAAAACCTTAATATGGAAGTTGGCGCAGTGCGGGCATGTCATTGAAGCATATTCAATAATGGTAATTGGCGCATTTTCTTCACCATAGAACATTTCTTCTAGCGGGCCTGGCTCCATAAGATCTGAAAGGTCTTGAGCGTGGGCTTTGCTTACAATTAATGAATCATCTTCTTGGCCACCAAAATAAGAGATACCTGCAGTGCCAAGTAAAGCTACGGCTGTGCCTTGTAGCAAATAACGACGGTTCATTTTCATTGTTTAACTCCTAAAATATGCCTGACATTATGTTTCACGGCAGTATTAATTATCTAATTTGTTTGTTGCAACACTATAAGCTGCAATCTTAGCTGTAATTGAGACACAATACTAATTCTTAGCGTAATTACATTCAACTTTTAGTGAGTTGAGCTAAATTGCTGCAATATGCCTCATCTAACCAAACGCATAGCATGTTTTAGCTGAACGGATAATGAACATATAGGGTAAGCGTATTATGATTTGACTTGCTCACGCCTATAAATAACAGCGCGTCCAAATTTTTCTAATTTCATGCGCAAAGCATCATCTTCTATGTGCTTTAGCATTTCTTCTAGTTTTTGTTCTTGGGCGATGTTTAGTTTTTCTGGCACTTTTCGATCGATTTTTTTTGCACGAACGATTGATTTTTGTACGATCTTGATTTTGCCAATGGCTTCAAAGCCAAAAAACATATTTAAGCGCTCAATAATCTGACCACTCTCATGCTGAAGATAAATAGCTTTTGATGGATCGCACGCAATTATGAGCGTTCCAGCTTTAAATGGATCTAACTCGGATACTTGGCGCGGCCAGCTGATTTTTTCAGCCACTGTGAACTTTGCATAATTTGGACCTGCAATTTCTTCCCATGACGAAATAAGGTCTAAGCTCATGCCTGAGCGTTTGGCGACAGTCTCTTCCAAGACTTTCGACATTAAATCACCCAAATGGTTCGTTCTAGATTTCCAGTGCGGCTTCGCATTCACTTTTTTTGCAAGTTCAGCCAGTTCGGCTTTTTCTGCCGCCTCTACTGATTGCTCATTAAGCTCTTCTTGTTTGAAAAAATGCGTTTTGTCTTTTGATGACATTCAAAAAGCCTGTTAATTGCTTGCACACCAGAAGAGCGAATTTGAAGAATTCAAATTTAGTCTGGGTAAAGTGAAATTGTTGCTGGCATTCTAACAGCTAAAACTTCTAAATGGTAGCATGTTGAAAAAGACTGACCAAAAATCTACAGCGCCCTTTAGCGAAAACTTGCTAAAATGGTATGATGCAAATGCAAGGCCAATGCCATGGCGCGTGGCACCATCGCAAAGTGTGAAGGGCATTTATATGAACCCTTACTACACTTGGCTAAGTGAGGTGATGCTGCAGCAAACACAAGTTGTGACAGTAAAAGAATATTTTTTGAAATTTAAATCTAAATGGCCAAGCGTGCATGATTTAGCGGCGACAGATTTGGAAGACGTTTTAAAAGCATGGGCTGGGCTTGGCTATTATAGCCGCGCGAGAAATTTGAAAAAATGCGCTGAGCAAATTGTGCTTGAGCATAATGGACGGTTTCCTGAGACAGTAGATGCACTTATAAAATTGCCTGGCATTGGCAATTATACAGCCAGTGCAATTTCTAGCATTGCCTTTGGCAAAAATGTTGCTGTGGTAGATGGCAATGTTGAGCGTGTGATAACGCGCCAATATTGCATTGATACGCCTATTAAAACGGCTAAACCAAAAGTGCATGCAATTACGCAATCGCTTTTATCAAATGAGCGCCCTGGCGACTTTGCACAAGCGATGATGGATTTGGGCGCTACGCTTTGTTCGCCTAAAAACCCCAAATGTGATCTTTGCCCTGTTAGCAAGAACTGCCAAGCTTTTGCTAAAGGCACAATGCAAAACTACCCCGTGAAAGAACCCAAAAAAGCAAAACCAGTGCGCAAGGGCGCGGCCTTTGTGCTGATAAACAATGAGTGCCAAATATTCTTAGAAAAACGCCTTGAAAAAGGCTTGCTTGCTGGCATGAGCCAGGTGCCAACAACGGATTGGAACTCTAATAAAAATGGCGAGGTGGGCATTGCTAGCGCACCAAAACTTGCAGGCCAGCTAAAATGGCAAAGCCACGCCCCTATTCGTCATACGTTTACGCATTTTCATTTAGACTTAGAAGTGTGGAGCGCTGAGTGCTCTACAAATAAAGCTGAAGATTTAGAGGGCTGGTGGTGCGATGAAGCACGGCTAAAAGACGAGGCTTTGCCTACCGTTTTTATGAAGGTGATTAAGTCTGCTTTAAAGGCTTAAGCGCTACTTAAAATGCAAAACGCTTCCTGATCCTTGGAGGGAAATCAGAAAGCGCTTTAAGCCGGTTCAGAGGCTTTATTTCAAATTTTTATGACCGCTTATTTATCGGCAACCATGACGGTTTTTCGATATAGGGTTCTAATTTCGTCAATCATCTTCAACTCGCCGCCATCTTCGTAATGCCAAAAAGTCCAACCATTACAAGCGTCTAAGCCTTGCACCTTTGCGCCTAAGCGGTGAATTGAGGCGCTCTCGCCATCTAGTTCAAGCGAGCCATCTAAGCGAACTTTTGCTTTCCAGCGCTTTTTCTTATCCATCACAACAGTGCCAGCTTTTAGCAAATCGCTCTCAATAAGTGCGCCAAACGCTACGCGTGGCTCTGCACGTTTTCCGGTGGTCACAACCAATGTTGGACCATCTAAAACTTCAACAGCATCGATGCGTTTTGTTGCAGCATCTATGTAGTCTTGTTGGCGTTCAATGCCGACAAAGTTACGCCCTAGTCTTTTTGCAACCGCGCCAGTTGTACCAGTGCCAAAGAAAGGATCGAGTATAACATCACCTGGCTTAGTAGAGGACATAATTACACGTTGTAAGAGTGCCTCTGGCTTTTGCGTTGGATGTACTTTTGTGCCTTCTTCATTTTTGAGACGCTCTCCGCCATTGCAAATTGGAAAAAGCCAATCTGAACGCATTTGCACATCGTCGTTGGCCATTTTCATGGCCTCGTAATTAAAGGTATAGCTTTTTGCATCTTGGGTAGGCGATGCCCAAATCATTGTTTCGTGCGCATTGGTAAAACGGCGTCCACGAAAGTTTGGCATTGGGTTTGATTTACGCCAAATAACATCGTTGAGCACCCAATAGCCAAGGTCTTGAAGCGTTGCACCAACACGAAAGATATTGTGATAAGAACCAATGACCCAAATGGTACCATTTGGCTTTAAAACGCGTCTTGCTGCCAACAGCCATGCGGTTGTAAAAGCATCATATGCCTGGAACGTTTCAAACTTGTCCCAATCATTATCTACAGCATCTACCTTTGATTGGTCTGGACGAGAAAGATCGCCTTCAAGCTGAAGGTTATAAGGCGGGTCAGCAAAAATGACGTCTACAGAATTCTCTGGAAGTTTTTCCAAAGCTGCAACACAATCGCCTTTGATGATAGAATTCAACCAAGCTGGTTCTTGGTTTTTCTTAGTGCTTTTACCTTTTTTATTAAGGTCAGCTAAATTGACAACGCTCATAATAACCCAATCTTACGCAATACAAAAAAATCAGGCTTAACAAACAGCCTTAGCGTATCGTTGCGTATTAGGGTTAAAGAAGCGTTTAAATCTGAATAGTTTTGGCAAAAACAGAAAAAAACGTGCAATTTTTGGTTATATTTGGCTAGCCGTCTATTGATCTAGCAAGGGTTGTCGAGACCGCGCTTAAGCCTAAGCCAGATTGCTGGCTCCATTCATTGAAGGCATTTTGGGTGGCGGCTTTGTCTTTTTTTGTGGTTGGGTGCTTTTCTACCACCCCTGCTCTTATCAGCGCTGCGGTTACATCGCGAGATAAAATATAACAATCTTTGCCCATAAAGCGCAAAAAATATTGCCCTGTCATAGAGCCAAGGCGCGAGCCGCGTTTTTGCAAAACATCGAGCAAGCCAACTTGATCTGTTAGAGGCCAATTGCCAATAAATTTGCCAACGCTGCCAGCTTCATTGGCAAGCTCACCAAAAAATCTCGCATTTTCTGGCACGGTTTTAATTTTCATTCCATTTCTAATGATGCGTGTATCTGATACCAGCTTGCTCAAATCATCGTCGTTTGAAAAAATCCAACGCCCTAAATCAAAGCCCTCAAAGGCGGTTTCAAAGCCATCCCATTTTGCATCCACCACGCGCCAATTAAAACCTGATTGAAAGATGCTTCTTGTTGCTTGTGCTAACCAGCGATCATCTGGAATTTTTGCCAATTGCTTTGGCGTTAGCGCTGTTGCTTCCTTTTGGAACGCGCGAATTGCAGCTTCGCCGTGGCGCTCAAATGCAAGTTCTTCTATTTGCTCAAAATCTTGCATTTTAAAAACCTTAAAAGCTGACCAATTTAACTTAACCTTGAAACGCTTAGTTTGAAGCGTCTTCTTTTTTATTTGGATCACCTTCATCAAAACCAACAAAAATTTGAATATTGGTTGATTGCGGTTTTAAAATTGAGATTGTTTTATCAACAAAGGCAAATGAGCCGTTTGTTCTGCCTGGCAGAATTTCTGACCATACTTCATGGGTTTTTTCGTATAGCAAATCTGAGCCACGAATGACGACAACTCTTAATGGCAAAATATACGCGCCGCCCTGGCCTTTTGGCCCACTAATAATGCGCCCTTTAATGCCAACATCGATGTTTAAAAATTCGCCGGCTGAGTTACACTCGCGCACATGTTCACTGATTGTGGCTCTGTATCTTAATTCTTGAGACGCACCTGCATCATCGGCTTTTATGCCTTGGGTAAACGCGTCATAGGTTTGTGTGCCTTCACGCAAAATGGTTCTTGGACAAAATGCTCTAGAATCTTGAATTTCATCATTTAGTGGCCTTGAATTATCGACCACTTGTAGCTGTGAATTTTGAGGCTTTTTTACCTCTAAGGCGTTATCAACGGCAGAGCTGTCACCTGTTGAGTTACAAGCACTTAACAACATTAAACTTGCTAGTACCGCAGAAACTTTTGAATTATTTGACGAAAAAACTTTATTTGGCATCTTACTCGCAACGCACCCTAATTTTGAAACATACAGTTTCTTGGCAATGATTTTAGATGTCTATAGCAGGTTGAAGGCGAAAATGCGAAGATCGATAATAAATATGCTTAACGGCAATAAATAATAGCGCTTATCTGGTTTTAAAGCCGCTATTTGATTGAAAAACGCGCAATAAGTCGCTAGAAAGCCTCGCATAATGCAAGTTTTTGCTATTAATCCTTAAACTTCTTGAGAGTTAAATTTTATGAAATTCGTAAGTACGCGCGGCCAAGCACCAGTTTTGGGGTTTAATGATGTTTTACTAGCAGGCCTCGCGCGAGATGGTGGTTTGTATGTTCCGCAAAGCTGGCCAAGCATGGACAAGCAAACCATTGCCGGTATGGCAGGTGCGCCCTATGCGCAAGTTGCAAAAACCGTTTTGTGGCCATTTGTTCAAGAAGACATTGCAAAAGCTGACTTTGAAAAGATGATTGATGAAGCCTATGCCACCTTCAGGCACGAGGCTGTTGCACCACTAACCCAAGTAGCACCCAACCATTATATTTTAGAATTGTTTCATGGGCCAACAATGGCGTTTAAAGATGTTGCTATGCAATTGCTTGGGCGCTTGATGAATCATGTTCTGCAAGAGCGCAATGAAAATGCGACTATTATTGGCGCGACTTCTGGCGATACTGGGGGCGCGGCGATTGAAGCCTTTAAAGGCAAAGACAATACAAGCATGTTCATTTTGTTTCCCAATAATAGGGTTTCAGATGTGCAGCGTATGCAAATGACCACCGTTAAAGACAAGTCTGTTCATGCTTTGGCAGTTGAGGGTAATTTTGATGATTGCCAAGCCCTCGTAAAAGCACTGTTTAATGATCTTGAATTTAGAGACGAAGTGCAATTGTCTGGTGTGAACTCCATTAACTGGGCCAGAATTATGGCGCAGGTTGTTTATTATTTTACGGCCGCTGTAAGCCTTGGCGCACCAGAGCGCAAAGTGTCATTCAGTGTGCCTACCGGTAATTTTGGCGATATTTTTGCAGCCTTTGTCGCAAAGAAAATGGGCTTGCCAATTGACCAATTAGTAATTGCGACCAACAGCAATGACATTTTAACACGCTGCATGGAAACCATGCGTTATGAGGTAACTGGCGTTTCGCCAACTACCTCCCCTTCTATGGATATTCAGGTGTCTTCAAACTTTGAGCGCTTACTGTTTGAAGCTTATGGGCGCGATGGCGATGAAATTGCGCGTTTGATGAATGGATTGAAACAATCTGGTTCTTTTGCCATTTCTATGGATCCATTTGAAAAAATTAAATCAGAATTTGTTGCTGGGCGCTCTAATGCCAAAGACACAAAACAAACCATTACGCAAACATTAGAAGAAAGCGGCTATTTGCTTGATCCGCACACTGCTGTTGGTTTGAAAGTGGCAAAAGAGTTTGAAAAGCCAGATAGCCCAATGGTCACACTGGCAACTGCGCACCCTGCAAAGTTTCCTGATGCTGTAAAAGATGCAACGGGCATTCACCCGCAATTGCCAGCTTGGCAAGGGGATTTAATGGAGCGCGAAGAGCACTTTAGCGTGATACCAAATGATGAAGCGTTTTTAAAAGCGCATATACGTAAAAACATGCTATAGAGAAAAACCATCGTTTCTGGGTTTAATGGGCGCCCAGTAAAACACCGATAAATTGTGAGTTGAGTAGTGTACTTAAGCTTTTAAAGGCTTGAGACTTAAGGGAGTGGCTCTTAATGAGCGTGAAAATTGAAAAATTAGACAATGGCTTAACGGTTGTAATGACCCCAATGGCACACTTGGAAACAGTTGCATTGGGAACATGGATTAAGGCTGGTTCTCGTAACGAATATGACAAAGAGCATGGCATTGCACACTTTTTGGAGCATATGGCTTTTAAGGGTACAAAAAAACGCACATCGCGCGAGATCGCTGAAAGCGTTGAGAATGTGGGCGGCGATATTAACGCCGCAACAAGCATAGAAAGCACCTCTTATTTCACGAGAATGCTAGGCGATAATATTGACCTTGGCATGGATGTTTTGAACGACATTTTAGAAAACTCTGTTTTTGACGAACATGAGATGGAACGTGAAAAGCACGTTGTATTGCAAGAAATTGGTGCTTCTAATGATGTGCCAGATGACTTGGTTTTTGATAATTTTCAAGATACGGCCTATGGCGGACAGCCTATTGGACGCCCAATTTTGGGCACACCAGAAAATGTACAAAGTTTTACACGTGATGATTTGAACGGCTATTTAGCCAAACATTATCGTGGACCCAATATGGTGGTGTCTGCGGCTGGTAAAGTTGATTGCGACGATTTTTTGAAAAAGACGGAAGCGCTTTATAAAAACTTCCCTTCAACTTTGGCAGAAAAACCAAAAAGCGCCACCTATATTGGCGGCGAAAGCATGGTTGCGCGTGACAATGCAGAAACCCAAGTGGTTATAGGCTTTGAAGGACGTGCGTACCATGCAAGAGATTTTTATGCATCGCAATTGCTTTCTATGATTTTGGGCGGGGGCATGTCGTCTCGCTTATTCCAAGAAGTACGTGAAAAGCACGGCCTTTGTTATTCTATCTATTCTTTTCATTGGGGCTTTTCTGACACGGGTGTATTTGGCATTCATGCTGCCACTGAAAAAGAAGATTTGAATAAATTAATGCCGATCATCTTGGATGAATTGAAGCGTGCGGCTGACGATATAAGCGTTGAAGAAGTTGATAGAGCGCGTGCGCAAATTAGAGCTGGTTTGATGATGAGCTTAGAGAGCCCTGCATCGCGCGCGGCTCAACTTGCAAGACAAGTAATGCTATTTGGCAGACCCATTGAAAACGATGAGTTGATGGAGCGCTTGATTGCTATTTCGCCTGAGCGCCTTCGTGATTTAGCTGGGCGTCTATTCACCTCTAGCACTCCAACAGTTGCAGCTGTGGGAGCAATTGATAGAGTAATGGGCCAAGAAGAAATTTCGAAATATTTGGGCACTAAATCTGCTTAAGCTAGCAGCAGCTGAATAGTTCATAATGCGTGCTTTTTGCAACAAACGGCTTATGGCTGCTTAGAGCTCTTTGTTGTCAATGAATGGTTTTAATATAGCCTAGTAATTGTTATAGAGACTATTTTGAAATCCTTCATAAAAAATATTTCGGTTTATACAAAATACTAACACATTGAAGCTTTATTGAGATTCTACCCTATTCCATTTTCAAAAATATTATCTCTATGATATTTGAGATTTGGGAGATGTGCCTTGTCAAACGACAAATTTAGTAAGCTTTCACCCAACAGTTTTTTCTGAATTGCAGGTGTGATTGAATTTGTAAATTTAACCGTTCCATCATCTTCAAAAGTCATAAGTCCCTTATCAAATAGTGCATCCGCGTTTGCAGATAATAAAATTCCGTTATTTGGATCCAATCTGTCCATATCGTCACTCTTACACCACGGCTTGATATGTGACGCTTTGAGGACGGCTTCAATTTGAATTCCGGTCAATGCACAACGCTGGCGCCAATATAGTAGCAGATCTTTTCTGAATTTGTCCTGCCCTTTACGTGTCTTTACGATTGCCACGCCTTCAGTTCCGCCAGGAGGTGTTACTGTGGTCTCAGTCTCGCTATTAGAATTTATTCTAATGCGATCTTGGCTGGGCCAGTATTTTCTAGATTTATCATCAGGTATGATCTCCAGTTCTTTGCAAAATAATAGAAATTTCAACTCTAGAACTTCATTACGAGCGTGTTTGCCCAATATTTTATCAACAGCGTTATTTGTAATGCCGCCATTACCTTTATTTGCTGGGTTTATAACATTATCTTTATAGCCGACAAAGCGTGACGGTATAAATGATAATTCTTCGCCAACATAATAAGCAACAAAATTAACTCCACGCCTTATTAAATTTTTATACTGTTGGTGTGAGAAGTTTTCAGATTTTATTTTATCCAAATATTTTATATTATTTTCAATATCGATCAGTTTTTTTACTATCGGTTTTTTCATTGCTTAACCCTTGTTAAATGTAGTTCAAATTTTAAATTAGTTTAGGTTCTATCAAATGTTAATTGCAGCATAATTTTTTTTTTTTTTTTTTTTTTGTGTCACTTTGTCCGCATCTATGCCATTCAAATAGTTCATAATTCGTGCTTAGGTTTAACTTAATAAGATTTGGAGCGAGGGCAAATGCAGTTTTTGCAATCGATTTTTTTGCTTTTAAGCGCGCCTTATGAGCGACTAGAGTGCACTGAGCATTTGGTTTTGGTTCGCCCTAATAAATTGCACTTTGGGCAATGGTCTACGATACGCCAAGAAAATATGAATTTTTTACAGCCCTTTGAGCCTAAATGGCATGAGGCTGATTTAAGCAAGCAAGGCTATAAACAAAGGGTTCGGTTTTATGCAAAAACGGCCTATGAGCGCACAGGCTTTAGCTATTTTTTGATACACAAAGAATTTGGGCTGATTGGCGGAATTTCGCTGTTTAACATTCGCTATGGCTGCACATCTAGCGGCAAGGTAGGCTATTGGCTGGCAAAAGAACATAACGGCAAGGGCTATATGTCTGCGGCGCTGGCTTGCATATGCAAATTTGGATTTTATACCTTAAATTTAGAACGTATTGAATCTGCTTGTCTTGAACATAACAAGCGCTCGATACAGCTTTTAAAACGAAATCAATTTGAAGAAGAAGGGCTTGCAAAGGCTTATCTTGAGATTAATGGCAAAAGGCAAGACCACCTATTGTTTGCTCGGCTAAAAACCCAAACTTAAATATGACTTAATATGCGTCGATAAAGTGAAATTTCCTTTGATGTTGGTAGCATGAAAGGGCTATACATTTTGGGATGAAAAATTTGTGCGGCAAAATTAATAGAATTACTAAGCAACTTCTTGCGTCATTTTTTGTCGTGTTGTTTTTGCATATTTGCTTTAGTGCAAATTTGAGTGCGCAAGCGGCAGAGCCTGTTAGCGTAACCAAAGAGCTTAAGGCCTTAGATTTATCTAACATTGGTGATTATTATAGAAACCAAGATGGCAATTTAAAAATATCTACCGCGCCAGACAGAGATGGTATTGTTAGGCGAGTTGAAATTAAGCCAACAAGCGGCCAAGGCAATTCTAATTGGTATGTTTTTGCGCTAGCAAATGAAACAAGCGAACAGATAGACCGTGTAATTGTTGCGCCACATTATAGACTGGTAAATTCTGGATTGATTTGGCCTGATCTAGATAAAGGGCGCATAAAAGCGATTACGCCAAGTGAAGGTTTTTCACTAGAAGCTCAAATTGACAGAGAAGCGGACGTATTTTTAATTACGCTCAACCCTGGCGCTGTTATTACCTTGATCGCAGAACTTAATAGCCCAACCCTTCCAAAGCTCACTTTGTGGGAACCCTCAACCTATAAAGACACGGTTAATAGCCTTACGCTTTATAGAGGTATTGTTTTGGGTGTGTCTGGTCTTTTGGCGGTTTTTCTAACCATTTTGTTTGTTGTTAAAGCGTCTGCACTATTTCCTACAACTGCTGCGCTTGCATGGGGCGTTCTTGCTTATGTTTGCGTCGACTTTGGCTTTTTAGATAGAGTGATCCCACTTACCAAATCTGGTGAAGCTATTTGGCGTGCTGGAACAGAAGTATTTTTAGCGGGTGCAATGCTGCTCTTTTTCCATGCCTATTTACGCCTTAATAGATGGAACAAAAATCTGTCTGTTGCGGTTATTGGCTGGCTACTTGGTTTGGTTATTTTATTTGGCGTTGTTTTATTCAACCCTGAAGTTAGTGCTGGTCTTGCAAGATTTTCTTTCGCACTTACTGTTTTGTTTGCAGGCCCTATCTTAATTTACCTAGCCTTTAAAAACTACGATCGTGCTGTCATGCTTATTCCTACATGGCTTATTTCAATGGCTTGGCTATTTGCGAGCTGGCAAACAGTTACAGGCCAAGTTGCAAATGACATTGTGCAACCTGCTCTTGGTGGTGGCTTGGTGATGATTGTGTTGCTGATCTCCTTCACCGTGATTCAGTTTGCATTTACTGGCAGTGGCTTTGCACAAGGTTTGGTAAGCGATGTAGAGCGCCAAGCGCTCGCACTAAACGGCTCTGGCGATATTATGTGGGACTGGGACGTTGTTCGCAATTCTTTGAGCTTTGGTGATGGGCTGGCTGAAACTTTGGGCATGAGCCAAAAAGAAGCTCAAGGCTCTTTGGATAAATTTAAGAAACTAATTCATGCAAATGATCGCGAGAGATTTTCAAAAACCTTAGAAGCGATCACTGAGCATAAACGTGGTAAGATCAACCAAACTTTGCGTCTTTCAACCGTTGATGGCAATTATCATTGGTTTAACCTGAAGGTACGCCCAATGATTGGCGGCGATGGTTCTGTTGTGCGCTGTATTGGTTCTATTTGTGATGTGACGGATGCCAAGGTTGCAGAGCAACGCTTGTTGCAAGATACAATTAAAGACAATCTAACAGGCCTTGAGAATAAAGAAATATTCTTGCGCCGCTTAGATGTTGTTATGCAACTGGCTAAGCGGAATAAAGACATTCGCCCGACTGTCTTTCATGTGAACATCGATCATTTTAGCAAAACAAATGAATCTGTTGGCTTTTCTTCTGGCGACACAATTTTGTTAACGCTTGCAAGAAGACTGAACAAAATTTGTAATGCTGGTGACAGTGTTGCAAGAATTCGTGGTGATGAATTTTCTATTCTGCTTTTATCTGAAACTTCGCCTGATAGAATTGCTAGCTTTGCTGATACAATTCGTAAGACGCTAATTTCTTCTATCGATTATAATGATGAGAAAATTGAACTTACGGGCTCTATTGGCATAGCTAGTTGGACCAAAGATCAGCGAACTGCTGAACATTTGATGCGCGATGCGGAACTTGCAATGCTGCATGCCAAGAAGATGGGTGGCAATAGAATTGAACCCTTTAGACCATCGTTTAGAGATGGCAAGGATGATGGCGTTATCTTAATGGATGATTTGCGCTTGGCTTTAAGACGCAAAGCCTTGAAGGTGTTTTATCAGCCGATCGTAAATTTAGAAAATGGGTTTGTTGAAGGTTTTGAAGCTTTGGTTAGATGGGACCATCCAAAACTTGGACCTATATCGCCAAATGATTTTGTGCCGATGGCAGAAACAACAGGCCTTATTAGCCAGCTAAGTACATTTGTTTTAAACAAGGCCACAGAAGATTTTGCTAAGTTGCACAAGAGCTATGCTGGCAATCCTCCTTATGTGAGCATTAATATTTCTAGCAGAGATTTATTAAACGACGCGCTAACGCATGACATAATGAATGCACTTAAAGAGAGCGGCTTACCTGCAGGTGCACTCAAAATTGAGCTGACTGAAAGCTTGGTAATGAGCAACCCTGAACACTCTAAACAAGTGCTCAATAGCATCAAAGCGCTTGGGGTTGGCTTATCGCTCGATGATTTTGGCACTGGGTATTCTAGCCTTTCATATTTAATGCGCTTCCCATTTGATATTGTAAAAATTGATAGCTCTTTCATTCAGGCACGAAATGAGAAAAACCGTTTGACGATGCTGCGTTCAATCATAGCCATGGCGCATGGACTTGAGTATCGCTTAATTGCTGAGGGCGTTGAACTTGAATCTGATGTCACAGAACTTAGACAAATGGGCTGCGAATCTGCACAAGGCTTTTTGTACGGCGAACCAACTAACATAAAACAAGTTAGAGTAATTTTAGAAGAAGAGCTTAGCGAGGCAAACAGCTAAGACTTTTGAAACGCAGCAAAGCCTTTAACTTATGCGTGGCCAGCGGCTTATGCGTGGCCTGTATCTGATGATAAAAGCCTTGGATCAATTCCCATTTCTTTTAATACGAAATCGTATTTGGCATCATGGTCTTCACCATAGATTGCGTCTAAATTGGCCTCAGTTACCAGCCAACCATTTGAAGAAATCTCATCTACTAACTGCCCAGCAGACCAACCAGAATAGCCAAGCGCTAGCATGTATTTTTTAGGTCCGCGCCCTACTGCAATTTCACGCAAAATTTCTAGGGTAGCCGTTAGATAAACATCCTTAGATACTTTTATGGTGCTGTCGCCTTCATATTCTGGCGTATGCAATACAAAGCCGCGCCCAGGTTCTACTGGTCCACCAGAATGTACAAAACGCTCTGACAATATTGGAGACAGTTTATGATCTTCATCTTCGCTAATAATATTCAGTTGGGTTAGAAAATCGGCTGAAGTTGTTTTTTCTATAGGCTTGTTAATAATAAAACCCATAGAGCCTTCTTCAGAATGCGCACAAATATATATCACAGATTTTTCAAAACGGGCATCGCCCATTCTGGGCATTGCAACGAGC
>JBGCEA010000313.1:0-2565 GCA_045105915.1 Nitratireductor sp. | reverse complement strand
TGAGAAAGCCTTTTCTGGATCAAAGCCAGCGCCATGATCTTGCACGCATATGCTGCCTAATAAATTTTGCTTGGCTACGATCACATCTATTTTTGAAGATTTGCCGCCATGTTTGATCGCATTATCGACAAGGTTTCGAACAACCTCTTTTACCAAAGTTTCGTCGGCATAAACGAAAACGGCTTCTTCACTTTCAAAGCCAATGTCGATGTTCATGTCTTTTTGAGCTGATTGAGACATGCGCAATACAAACTCTTCGCAAACTTCTCGGCTAAGTGCTGATAGATCGCAAGTTTTGGTTCTTATTTCATTTTTAGATACGGCGTCTAAACGTGCCAATAGTAGAAGCTGCGCCATTATGCGTTCGGCATCGTCTACCGCATATCGCGCATTGGCTATTGCGTCTTGTTTGTTGGCTTTTGATGTTTCACGACTTGCAATTTCTAGATGCGTTTTAATAAGTGCTAAGGGCGTTCTAAATTGATGACTGGTATAAGACGTGAAGTTTTGGAGTGCTGAAATTGAAGAAGCAAAACGGCCCACAAGACCATTAATTGTATTTACCAATCCGCTTACTTCTACCGGCACGTTATGGCGTATTGGGCGCACGTCTTCTGGACTTCTTCTTGCAACAGCTTCTTCTAATTTTTGTAAGGGCAGCAGTGCTCTGGTAACTGCGAACCACACAATTAATGCAGCGGCGCTAATAAGTGATGCAATTCTTATGGCTGTGCCTATTAGCAGGTCTTGTGCAATTGCTTTTCTTGCATTTGTTGTTTCTGCTACGGCAACTTTAAAACTTAATGATTTTGTATTTGAAGATGCGGCGGCGCCAAGTGTCACTAATCTAATTTGTGAGCCTCTAAAGTCTCCATTTGAAAAATTTAAATTATCGTCGCTATTTTGTTTGGTCGTTGGTAGCTTTAAACCGCGATAGCCCGTAATGAATCTGCCGTCTAAATGTTCAATTTTATAAAACACTCTATCGTCTTCTGAAGATGTGAGCATTTGAAGGGCAACGTAAGGGATGTCGACTTCTAATTGGCCTTCGTCGTTTACAAAAACTCGTTCGGCAATGGCAAGCGCCGAGCCAGCCAAAACGCGGTCTGATACTTCGTCAGATGTTATGCGCGCAGATCGATACCCATCGTATAGGGCCGCTAGGCCAATTAAAATAAGTGGAATTAAAAGCCATAAGAGTAGCCGTGTTCGAAGAGAATATTCTTCAATTTTAGCGGGCTTGTTAAGCTGGTTTATATCTATTTTGTTCATGCGTCTTCACGCAGGTGATAGCCCAACCCTCTGGCTGAGTGTATGGTGAGGCCATGGCTTAATAGTTTTTTGCGCAATCGACTGACATATTGTTCAATCGCATTTTCGCTCACATCATCGTCAAAATTGGTGATGCTTTCTAGTAGTTGCGCTTTTGATAGAATACGGCCATTAGCCATCATCAATTCGCGCAACACCATTATTTCTCTTTGCGATAAAACAATTGGCTCTATGTCGGAAGTAACCGTATTGGTGCGTACATCAAAATGTAGGTTGCCAAAATTAATGAGTGATGTTTTTTCAAGTGAGCGTCTTCTAAGCAGTGCGCGTACTCGTGCTTCAAGTTCTGCAAATTCAAATGGCTTGGTCATATAATCATCTGCGCCAATGTCTAAACCTTGAATTCTATCTCCAAGGGCGTCTCTGGCAGTGAGTATAAGAACAGGTGTTGATAATTTTTTGGATCGAATTTCTTTGAGTAAATCAAGTCCATCCATGTCTGGTAGTCCAAGATCAAGAATGATTAGATCGTAGTTTTGAACCGTAATTGCAGACATTGCATATTCGCCGGTCATGGCTTGATCTAGCGCATAAGACTTTTCAAGAATTTTTATAATTCCTGTTCCAAGTTCTTTATTATCTTCTATCAATAATATGCGCACTAATGTTTTTCCTGAAATTTAAAACTAAAATTATACTTGTTTGTGAAGACAGTACATGTACATTTTGCAAATGTACAAGATTCTAAAACATATTCTATTCGTCTTTTTTATAAATTATTCTTCTATAGCTTTTGCTCAATCTGTTTTTCCTGCGGTTGAGAGTGAGGGCAAAACGACATTAAAAATTTATTCGTCCTTAGAAGAATCTTTAGCAAAGCCACTCATTACAGTTTTTCAAGCGGCTAACCCAAAGGTTGAGGTTAGATATTTTGATCTGCAAACCTTAGACATATATGAGCGTGTTATTGCGGAAAGCGATGAGGGCGGCGAGACTGCAGATTTGGTCATTTCTTCTGCTATGGATTTGCAGGTAAAACTTACAAATGATGGCTATGCATTAAAGGTGAACCCAGCAGATGCTGCTTGGCCAAAATGGGCGCAGTGGCAAGACAGTGCCTTTGGTCTAACGTTTGAGCCTTCTGTGATTGTTTATAATAAGCCGTTTTTTGGCAATTCAACACCGCCAAATAATCGCAAAGATTTGACCAATCTTTTGAACAATCAAAACTCAGATTTATATGGCAAATTTGGTACTTACGACATTGAGCGCTCTGGTCTTGGCTTTTTGTTT
>JBGCEA010000312.1:0-2827 GCA_045105915.1 Nitratireductor sp. | reverse complement strand
TTTTGCGATTTGTGTTGGTGCAACATTTATGGGCTCTTCTATTGTTGGCGCTCAGTCTTTAAATGCGCAACTTGGCAATCTTAACCTTCGAATTGATACTTCAATTCGGGCAGATAACCTTCTGAATATGAATGCTCTGAGCGAACGCCCCATGATGAGCACAGGCGCTGGGGGTGTTGGTGATGGTGTTGATCGAACAGTTGTTGGTTCTGTCGAAAAGGCAAAAGAAACGCCTGCAATTGCTGAGCATGTTTCAAACATGACCACTGGCGCTATTGCAACAGAAGAACAGTTGAATAATTATTGCTATAATGTTTCAGATTCTGCTGTGGAAGCAAGAAGCGCTATTTTGCAACAACGTTTGATGGAAATTGAAAAGCAAGTTGAAGTGAAGCTTGTAGAACTTGAAGAAAAAACAAAAGAACTTCAAGAGTGGATGGCGAAGCGTGAGAGCTTCTCTAATAAGGTGAACGATTCTGTTGTGCAGATTTTTCAAGCTATGAGACCAGATGCAGCGGCGTCTCAATTTGCAGAACTTGGGCCAGTTGTTTCTGCTGCTATTGTTGCAAAGCTCTCGCCTAAGACTTCTAGTTTAATTTTAACCGAAATGGATGCTTCAGAGGCGGCAGAGATTTCTATGGTTCTAACCAGCGCTCTTAAAGAGGGTGAATAGAATGCGTTATAAATCTCTCTTTACGATCATGCTTTCTTTAGGTCTTACTGGGTGCGGCCATACTTTTCATGACTATGGTAAGCCTCCAACTTTGACTCCTCCCCAAACCCAAACCTTGATGGAAGATGTTTTAATTACGCCAGAGCCAGAAGTGGTTCAAGCCACCACGCGCATAGAAATGAGCGACAATTCTATTTGGAACAAAAAAGAAGGTATCTATTTTAAAGATACACGCGCTTATGAAGTAGGCGATATTTTGACTGTTAAGATTTCTATTAATGAGAGCGCTCGAATTAAGAGTACAGCTGACAGGCAATCAACGGTTGATGGTTCTTTAAATGGTGCGCTTCAAGGTAATATTGGTACATATGAAGTACCTACAGTTGGTGTAACTGGTAGCGGTGCTACCGATGTATCTGCTGCAAGAAGCGGTACTGTAAACAGATCTGAAAAGATTGATTTGCAAATTGCTGCGGCAGTTGTAGCGGCGTCTTCTAATGGTAATTTAAAGGTATATGGCACACAAGAAGTACGCGTAAACTCTGAGCTGCGCTTAATGCAGGTGCAGGGCATTGTGCGCTCTAAAGATATAGCGCCAGATAATTCGATACCTTATGAAAAAATTGCAGAAGCTAGAATTTCTTATGGCGGCCATAATACAAGCCAACTTAAGCGTAAGAGATTCATTCCAAAAATTAGACTTCCTAAATTACTTAAGGCGGCTAAATAAATGGCTGAAATAGATGATCTATCACTAGAGGGCGCGCCAGAGCTAAAAGTGGAAGAAGAGAAGCCTCAAAAATCTGGCTTTATGACCACGATAATAGCCTTGTTGCTTTTGTCTGGCGTTGCCATTGGAGCTGGTTGGTTTGTGGCAAACCAAAACAGTGCCCCACCTGCAAGCGTTGAAGCTGAGCAAACTGATGTTGAAAAAAAAGTGGCAAAGGCAATGCCAAAGAAGAGCGAAGGAGATGCTAGCGCTGAAGAGTTGGAAGCGCCTTCGTTTACGAGATTAGATCCATTTTTATTGAACCTACCAAGAAGTGATAATTCGTTGCTTAGGCTTGAGTTGGGCTTAATTACAGATGATGGCTACAATTCAATTACCAATCTGGCAGAGCAAGCACGCTTGGTTGATGAAATTTTCACTTATCTAAAAACTATTAAACTAGACATGTATACGGGCCCAAGTGGTTATTTGCATTTGCGTGAAGATTTATTAGAGCGCGCGCAATTTGCAACTAAGGGCCGCGTTAAAAAGGTCTTGGTCTTATCAATGGCGGTCGAATGAAAAAACAACATTGGCTAATGATTAGCCAACTTATTACTCTTGTCTTAATTTATTTTGTTAGTAGCGCAAATGATGTTGCGCTCGCACAAGAGATTGATTTGTCGCAAATTGTACCAGAAGGCGATGGCACGTTTACGGGCCGCATCATTCAGGGTTTGGTTGTTCTAACCGTTCTCTCGATTGCCCCTGGAATCTTGATTTCTACCACTTGTTTCACCAGATTTATTATCGCGTTTTCATTTTTGCGCAGTGGCTTGGGCATGCAGTCCACACCGTCAAATTTGATTGTGATTTCACTTGCACTCTTTATGACTTATTTTGTGATGTCTCCGATTTTAGAAAAATCTTGGAATGAAGGTGTGCAGCCATTGCTGAATAATGAGATAAGCCAAGAAGAGGCTTTTGAAAAAGTCACAACGCCAATGAAAGACTTTATGCTGCAGCATATTAGACCCAAAGATATGCAGCTATTTGTTGAGGCTAGTAATGCAAACCCAGAAAATGTTGCTCAAAGCGATGTGCCTGATTTGAAAATTATTGTTCCAGCTTTCATGCTTTCAGAGTTGCGCAAAGGTTTTGAAATTGGATTTTTAATCTTATTGCCATTTCTAATTTTAGATTTGGTTGTTGCCACTGTCACCATGTCTATGGGTATGATGATGCTGCCGCCAACGGTTGTGTCGTTGCCATTTAAGGTGCTGTTCTTTGTCTTGATTGATGGTTGGAACATAATTGTGGGTGAGCTGCTGAACTCTGTGTTCTGACGAAGCTCTTTTAATTTAAAATAAGTTTTAATGATTCAATTAAAGCTTTAACTCAAAATTAAGATGTGTTGATTAGAAGTGCTCTTTCAGGTGATTTAT
>JBGCEA010000311.1:0-2951 GCA_045105915.1 Nitratireductor sp. | reverse complement strand
CGAATTTCTTCATCGCGCCCAATCACAGGATCAAGCCGCCCATCGCGTGCATCTTGGGTTAAATCACGTGCATATTTTTTTAGCGCATCAAAGCCAGCTTCTGCATTTGCACTATCAGCAGTTCTGCCTTTTCGTATTTCATTAATCGCAGTGTTCAATGCTGTTGGCGTTAAGCCAGCGTTTTTCAAAATCTTCGATGTTTTGGCAGTTTTTTCAATTGCCAGTGCCAACAACAATCGCTCGACTGTTACATAGCTATCGCCTGCTTTTTCTGCGGCTTGTTCTGCTGTTGTTAAAACCCGTGTCAAAGGCGTAGACATATAAAGCTGTCCATTGCTGCCAGAAATTTTAGGCATTTTATCTAATTCTAATTTCACGCTCATCAAAGCGTCTTTAGGGTTAGCGCCTGCAGCCTGCATAAGTGCGGCGGCCATGCCTTCACTATCGTCTAATAAAACTTTTAAAATGTGCTCGGGTGAAAATTGCTGATGCTCTAATCCAACAGCCATAGTTTGAGCCGATTGTATAAAGCCTTTAACGCGATCTGAGTATTTTTCTATATTCATTACGATCTCCTTTTCCATTGCCATAAAGCACAACAGAACCGTTGAAGATTAGGCTCCCTTAATAGGCGAACCCACTTAACAGACAAAGCCAATTTATCAAAGCAAGCTTGTCTCAAACATATATAGTAAACTTAATTGACTATTTAAGAGGGCTACAAAAGAAACTCCAAAGAAATAGACATAAAAAAAGCCCAAAGAAAAAACTTTCTTCGGGCTTAAATTATAAATTGTTGCAAAGTTTAGTCTTCAGCAACTGCGCTTTCTGGTGTTGTTTTTACGCTACCAAGAAGGCTGTCTGGCAAAGCCGCCGCATCTTCACTAATAGAACCACTTGGCTCGCTAGTCTCTTTTGCTGCAACTGAACCCTCTTCTGAAGAAGTTTCAGTATTTTCGCCTTGGCGCTCTTCTCTGCGCGGACGACGATTTCTTTGCTGGCGGCCTCTGCCATTTTGGCGTGGGCGCGAGTTTTCTTCGCCTTCTGCATTTTCGTTTTGCTCTGGCGCTTCGCCGCCTTCAGCATCTGCATTTTCATCACTTGCGTTTTGTTCACCACGACGCTCAGCTTGTTCGGCGCGGCGCGCTTCTTCAGCTGCACGCTTTTCTTCTTGAACCAACGTAGCAGCAGCAACCAAACGGCTATAGTGCTCAGCGTGCTGAAAATAGTTTTCAGCCATAACGCGATCACCAGCAGATTGAGCATCTCTAGCAAGCGCAGTATATTTTTCTGCTATTGTTCCAGCATTGCCACGAACTTTAACATCTGGCCCATTGCTCTCATAATTACGGGTTAAAGGATTAGACGACTTATTATTGTTATTATTACGTCCTCTACCTCTAGAGCGATTGTTATTACGTTGGGGTTGCCTCATAAAGCGTCCGGTTCATTTCTTGTGGTTGATTTTTTGACGATTAAGATCGTCGGTTAATTTTTCTTGGGTTAAGTGAGCAACAAAATTGCTTCAAACCTAACAATTAATAATCCTGATTGTTGTTTGGCACGAATGCCAGTTTTAAACCCGTTTTTGATACCCGTTGCTGCTATTGTATCTACAAATTTTTAGGGGTTAATTTTCGCATTGAATATATTTTCAATAATGCGTTCCCATCCTCTAACGCGTATTCATAAAATTTCCAAGCCTTTTCTTTAAAAAGTAAAACACTTAAAAATAATAATTATTATGAATTTTGCGAAATCTTTTATTCCTGCCCAATATTAAAAACCATAATGCGCTCTAGCCCAGAAAGATCAAGATGCTTTGAAACCAATCCCCAACCCTTTTTAGCGCCCATAACACTCAAATCTTCGTGCTGGCCGTGCCCTGTTTCAAGATAAAGCAAACCGCCCTCTTTAAGAACTAATTTTGCTTCATCAAATATACGTTCATAAAATTGCAAACCATCCGCCCCACCATCTAGCGCTATTGCAGGGTCATGGTTTTTAACCTCAATTTGCAACTCATCTATTTCTTTTGATATTATATAAGGCGGATTAGACACAACAAAATCAAAAGGGCCTTCTATGCCCTTTAAGCAATCGGTGCTTACAATTTGCAATCTATCTTCAACGCCATGATTATTTGCATTTATGCTTGCGGCCTTTATAGCAGTGTTTGAAATATCAGTGCCAAGACCCTCAAGCTTTGCTTGCTCGCACAATAAAGAAACACTTATGGCGCCGCTACCAATTCCAATTTCACAGAATTTCGCAACACGCCCATCGAAGTCTTGCAATATGCGTTCAACAAGCAGTTCGGTTTCTGGGCGCGGATCAAGCACATCTTCATGCACTTCAAATGCGCGGCCAAAAAATTCGCGCTTGCCAATTATTCTATAAACCGGCTTACCTGTTTTTCGATTTTCAACAAGTTCTAAAAACTTAAACGCCACTGCTTGCGGCACCACATCCTTTGCCATGCTAATTAAAGAATAGTATTCAATACCAGCGGCATGCGATAATAAAATTCTGCAATCAAGTTTTGCATTATCAATGCCACATGCTTCAAGTTCTAAACTTGCCTCTTTTTGCAATTGCGCAAATGTACGTTGGCTCATTCTTCTTCTGCAGCCAACAAGGTTGCTTGGTGATCTGTAATCAACGCATCAAAAATTTCATCAAGCCCCTCGCCCTCAATCACTTTATCAAGCTTATACAAAGTCAGGTTAATTCGGTGATCTGACAATCTGCCTTGAGGGAAGTTGTAAGTTCTAATGCGCTCTGATCTATCGCCAGAACCCACTTGTCCTTTGCGACTGTCTGAGCGTTCTTGATCAGCCTTTTGGCGCTCCATATCATAAAGCTTGGCACGCAAAGACTTCATGGCGTTTGCACGGTTTTGGTGTTGCGACTTTTCTGAACTCGTCACAACAATACCAGAAGGTATGTGC
>JBGCEA010000310.1:0-5237 GCA_045105915.1 Nitratireductor sp. | reverse complement strand
GCTCTCACCAATTATCTCATCAAGGCTTGTATAGCCCATATCAGCCAGCAATTGTCTTACTTCTTCTGCTACATAGAAGAAGTAATTTACGACATGCTCTGGTGCGCCTTTAAAGCGTTTGCGTAAGACTGGGTCTTGTGTCGCAACACCAACTGGACATGTGTTTAGGTGGCATTTGCGCATCATAATACAACCAGCTGCAATGAGCGGAGCTGTTGAGAACCCAAATTCGTCTGCACCAAGTAGAGCGCCAATAACAACGTCGCGGCCAGTTTTTAAACCGCCGTCTACTTGCAAACAAATGCGTGAGCGTAAGCCATTAAGAACCAATGTTTGGTGTGTTTCTGCTAGTCCCATTTCCCATGGTGAGCCAGCATGCTTTAGCGAAGTTAGAGGCGATGCGCCTGTGCCCCCGTCAAAGCCAGAAACAGTAATGTGGTCTGCGCGTGCTTTTGCAACACCAGCAGCAACAGTACCAACACCAACCTCTGATACAAGCTTCACTGAGATGTCGGCTTTTTCATTTACGTTTTTAAGATCGTAAATAAGCTGCGCCAAATCTTCGATAGAATAAATATCGTGGTGAGGTGGTGGAGAGATAAGACCAACACCTGGTGTTGAGTGACGCGTTTTTGCAATTGTTGCATCTACTTTGTGGCCTGGCAGTTGTCCGCCTTCACCAGGCTTTGCGCCTTGTGCCACTTTAATTTGCAACATGTCAGCATTTACCAAATATTCGGTTGTTACACCAAACCTGCCAGAAGCGATTTGCTTAATTGCTGAGCGCTCTGGATTTGGGCTGCCATCTGGAAGTGGGTTAAAACGATCGGGTTCTTCGCCGCCTTCACCTGTGTTTGACTTGCCGCCAATTTGGTTCATGGCTTTTGCAAGTGATGTGTGCGCCTCGCGCGAGATTGAACCAAACGACATAGCGCCAGTTGAAAATCTTTTTACGATGTCGCTAGCTGCTTCAACCTTTGAAATATCAATAGGTTCTTTTTTGCTGTTAATGTTGAACAAGCCACGAATGGTTGCAAGTTCAGTTGAAGCATTGTTAACTTGATCTGCAAAATCTTGATATTTTGCATATGAACTTGTGCGAACCGCATGTTGCAATGTTGCAATATTGTCTGGTGTCCAAGCATGTGCTTCGCCACGTTTGCGATACATATATTCGCCGCCAACGTCGAGCGCGTTTTTAAGAACGTGAACATTGCCAAATGCTTCTGAGTGTCTGCGAACAGTTTCTTCTGCAATTTCTTTAAGGCCAACACCTTCAATTGTTGTCGCTGTACCAAAGAAGAATTTATTGACGAAGTCTGTTGAGAGGCCAATAGCATCAAAAATTTGTGCACCGCAATATGATTGGTAAGTTGAAATGCCCATTTTAGACATAACTTTCAACAGGCCTTTGTCGATGGCTTTTGTATAGCGTTCTACAACTTCAACAGCATCTACTTCTGGCGGGAAGTCGCCATTTGAGTGCATTGTAGAAAGTGTTTCGAATGCGCAATATGGGTTAATCGCTTCGGCACCAAAACCAGCAAGGCAAGCAAAGTGATGTACTTCACGTGGTTCGCCTGTTTCAACAACAAGACCAACCGATGTGCGAAGGCCTTTGCGAATAAGGTGGTGATGCACAGCAGCTGTTGCCAACAATGCAGGTATTGCAATGCGGTCTGGACCAATTTGGCGATCTGATAAAATGATGATGTTGAAGCCGCCATTAACGGCTTTTTCTGCGCGTGCGCAGATTTTATCAATTGCGGCTTCCATACCTTCTGCGCCATTTTCAGCAGGGTATGTAAAGTCGATTGATTTTGTATCAAACTCATCGTCTTTCATGCCAATGTTGCGAATTTTTTCCAAATCAACATTGGTCAAAATTGGCTGGCGTACTTCTAGTCTTTTTCTTTTTGAAGTGCCTAAAAGATTTAGAATATTTGGGCGCGGGCCAATGAAAGACACCAAGCTCATTACTAATTCTTCGCGAATTGGGTCGATTGGTGGGTTTGTTACCTGCGCAAATAATTGCTTGAAGTAGGTATAAAGCATTTTGGACTTGTTAGACATTGCCGAAATAGGTGTGTCTGTGCCCATAGAGCCAAGTGCTTCTTGGCCAGTTGTTGCCATTGGCGACATCAATATTTTGATATCTTCTTGCGAATAACCAAATGCTTGCTGACGGTCTAAAAGGCTAACATCGTTGCGCATTTCGCGTGGTTGCACAGCATCTAATTCTTCAAGAATCATCTGTGTGTTGTTTAGCCAGTTTTTATATGGGTGCTTGGCAGAAATTTGTGCTTTGATTTCTTCATCAGAAATGATCTTGCCTTCTTGCAGATCAATCAGCAGCATTTTGCCTGGCTGAAGTCTCCATTTTTGCACAATAATTTCTTCTTCTACTGGCAGGGCGCCAGCTTCAGATGCCATGATTACTCGATCATCATTTGTTACTATATAGCGCGCTGGGCGAAGGCCATTGCGATCGAGCGTTGCGCCAATTTGCTTGCCATCTGTAAAGGCAACAGCTGCAGGGCCATCCCATGGTTCCATAAGTGCTGCATGATATTCGTAGAATGCCTTGCGCTCTGGATCCATTTGATTGTTGCCAGACCATGCTTCTGGAATAAGCATCATCATTGCGTGTGTTAGCGAGTAGCCGCCTTGGTATAAGAATTCTAAGGCGTTATCAAAACAAGCCGTATCTGACTGGCCTTCGTAAGAAATAGGCCAGAGCTTAGATAGATCGTCTTTAAACAACTCAGAAGAAACAGACGCTTGGCGTGCTGCCATCCAGTTTACATTGCCGCGTAGTGTGTTGATCTCACCATTATGCGCCACCATTCTGTATGGGTGCGCAAGTTTCCATGAAGGGAATGTATTGGTTGAAAAACGCTGGTGTACTAGAGCGAGTGCCGATGTGAACTCTGGGTTTAGCAGGTCTTTATAATATTTACCCACTTGGTATGCCAAGAACATGCCTTTGTAGACGATGGTTTGTGAAGACATGGAAACAATATAAAAGCCATTGTCGCGGCCTTCTGTTTCTGCGTGAATGCGATTAGAAATTACTTTTCTAAGTGTATAGATATGACGCTCAAATGCTTCATCATCTTCAAAGCTTGCTGGGCGATTAATGAAAATTTGTTTATGCACCGGCTCGCTAGCTGCAATGTCTGGCGCTTTTGACAGCGAAGAATTGTCTACTGGCACATCGCGCATAGCAAGAATGGCATGGCCTTCGCTTGCAATTGTATCTTCTATGATTTTATGAATATGCGCTTGTAGGGCTTCATCTTTTGGCATGAACAAGTGACCAACAGCATATTGGCCTTTTTCTGGCAAAGAGACGTTGTTGCTTGCCAAGTCTTTTGCAAAGAAGTCATGCGGAATTTGTATCAACATGCCAGCGCCATCACCCATAAGTGGGTCTGCACCAACCGCGCCACGGTGGGTTAGGTTTTCAAGCATGAACAAACCATCTTTGATGATTTGATGCGAAGGCTTACCTTTAATATTGGCCACAAAGCCAACGCCACATGCGTCGTGCTCATTTCTTGAATTATAAAGACCTTGGTTTTGTGGAAAACCAAAAGGTGTCGAAATGGTATTATTTTTCATATCATCAGCCATATTTTGAGAAGCGGGCGTATTGTCCTGAAAGTTCGCATTCTTAGTGTTCTTATCTGCAATGCTTGTCATGGTCGCTCGCTGCCTTCTAGATTTTGTCTCGTGCTATAAACAGGCGATGCACCTATTGTTTATCTGCAAGAGCCGATAAATCGTTTAAAATTGTGGTTCAAAACACTTTTGAGTGCATTCATTGGCTGGAATTCAAAGCTTTAATTTGAAAAACAGCAATGTAAGCGCACAAATTTCGTGGTTTCGTATATCGGTTTTTTAGGGGATTAGAAAAGAAGTGAGTTAACTACCAATCCAACATTCCGACACGAATAGGACAGCAATACTGCCCTAATTGAAGTGCCAATTTGCCAGAAAATGAGTCTTAGGGCAAGTCTTTGGGTAAAATTTATCACAAAAAGTTTATTACAGACTAAACTTTATCTATATGTATTTTTACTGTCATTATTTATGGATATAAATAATATTACAAAAATAAAACAATTTGTTAACTAGATAATTAATAAAATTAAATATAAAAGATATGTATTCAAGTAGATTATAAATAATCACAGAGCTTGATTCTTATTCAAAATGCTTTTTAATTAAACTTTATTATATGAGACAAGAATAGAGTTTAGTGTCCAGTCTCAAGGTGGTTTTTCTGCACGACGTTTATCTGTCGCCCCCAGATTTATGAAACGGTAGGCAAACCTTCTTAGAAAGTGATCTGGCGCTAAAGGCCCGGCTTCATTTCGGTGAAGTCGGGTTTTAATTTTATTAGAGATAAGAGTGAGATTTGTATTGAATTTTTCTAGTGACAATACGGCGGGTGCGCATCCAAAAATTTCCGAAAATATTGCTAAGCATAGTTTAGGCTTTGCTTCTTCATATGGTGCGAGTGATTTAGACAAAAAGGTTGATGCGCAGCTTAGCGAAATTTTTGAAAAAGATGTTTCTGCCTTTTTTGTAGCAACAGGTACAGCTGCCAACTCACTCTGCTTAGCGGCGACTGCAAAACCAGGTGGAATAACGTTTTGTCACGAAGAAGCGCATATAATCATGGATGAATGCGGCGCGCCTGAGTTCTTTTCAAATGGATCTCGCCTGGTCCCTTTGGCAGGGCGTGAGGGTAAAATAGATTTAGAAGCGCTAAGTGCTAAGTTTGAAGAATTTGATCCAAGTTTTGTGCATTATGGACGCCCAAGCGCTGTGAGCATTACGCAAGCCACAGAGATTGGCAGTGTTTATAAGCTAGATGAAATTGAAGCTATTTGTGATGTTGCGCATAAAAATGATGTACGTGCGCATATGGATGGCGCGCGTTTTGCCAATGCACTTGTGGGGCATGGTTGCACGCCTGCACAAATGACATGGAAAGCTGGCATTGATTATTTGTCTTTTGGTGGCACTAAAAATGGTTGTTGGTGCGCAGAAGCGTTGATTTGTTTTAACGACAATATGAGTGAAGAGCTTGCTTTTTTAAGAAAGCGTTCTGGTCAGCTCTTTTCAAAAAGCAGGTTTATTGCAGCGCAATTTGAGGCTTATTTGGCAGATGGGCTTTGGCTTGAACTTGCTAAAAATGCCAATGATGCGGCGCAAATGCTTGGCAA
>JBGCEA010000309.1:0-5592 GCA_045105915.1 Nitratireductor sp. | reverse complement strand
TTTTTTGTATTGTTTTGTAACAATCAAATGGGACGATAAGCGGCAAATGAACTCGAAGAATTCACAAAGCGGTCTTGATAATATGATTACAGCGACATCTGGGCGTAGTGTAGATGAAAATCTGCGTGAAGATGCCTTTGGTTCTGCTGATATCAATGTTATTGAAATTGCTGGTAGTGTGAAATGGTTTGATGTTTCTAAGGGGTTTGGTTTTATTAAGCCTGACCAAGACATGCCAGATGTTCTCATACATGTAAGTGTTTTAAGACAAGATGGTTTTTCAACCGTTCTTGAAGGGTCTCGCGTTGTTTGCGAGGCTGTAGAACGTGAGAAGGGCTGGCAAGCGCTTCGTGTGCTTTCAATGGATAATTCAAATGTTGTCCAGCCAGATAGCTTTGAACCATCTAAAACGCATGTAAATGTTGAACCTGAAAGTGGGTTAGAGCGCGTTGTTGTTAAGTGGTTTAACCGCACAAAAGGCTATGGCTTTGTTGTTCGCGAAGGCGAAGATATTTTCATTCACATGGAAACATTGCGCAGATTTGGCTTAACTGAGCTTAGGCCTGGTCAAACTGTTATGGTTCGTTTTGGACAAGGCGCTAAAGGTCTTATGGCCGCAGAAGTCTTTCCTGACGATGGAAGCTCTGAGCTAAAGTCTAATTAAAACAATTCCTTATTTGCTTTTCTTAAAGTGATTTGTTAAAATTATGATTTTTAATCCATATCTTGATATTTAAATCTACACACCCAATTTTTAAATTTAGTGATATTTAATTGCCAGTTGTTAAGATAGCTGGCAAAAGGTCTTTGTTTAGGCTTTCTAAAATTTAGAATAGTTGGTTTTACTTGTGTTTGTGTGGATTTTAAAAAATGTCAAAACTGCAAAATAATGAGCATTTTGGTGCGCATGAAAATGCAGCTTCCAGCACGACAGCCAATTCAACCACTGCAGCTGAGCAAGTCTCACAAGAAATGACACGCCCAATCATGGGTTGGGGCAGGCGTAACACGGCAGGTGTTTCTATTGCTTCTAGCTTGAAATTTAGCTCAGTCTCTCATCAATACGATCAAAAGCGCTCGCTGCAAGATGTATCTTTAGAGGTGCGCGCTGGCGAGGTGATGTGTTTGCTTGGCCCTTCTGGTTCTGGCAAAACGAGCTTGTTAAAAGTGGCTGCGGGTCTTTTAGAGCCAGTCTCTGGAAGTGTTCATATTGATAAACGTCTTGTTTGTGGCGATGGCACTTTTGTGGTGCCTGAAAAAAGAGGCGTTGGGCTTGTGTTTCAAGACTTTGCGCTTTTTCCGCATTTAAACATCATAAACAATGTTCAATTTGGTTTAACAGCGCTTGGCAAAAAAGAACGTTTTGAACATGCTATGCGCTTATTAGAGCGTGTTGGTCTTTCTAAATATGCGCAAGAATATCCGCATAATTTGTCAGGTGGTGAGCAGCAAAGGGTGGCATTGGCTAGAGCTTTGGCGCCGCGCCCTGGTATTTTGCTTATGGATGAGCCGTTTTCTGGGCTCGATGTGAGGCTTCGCCAAAGCATTCGTGATGAAACGCTTTCGCTATTGCGTGATACGCGCTCAACTGTACTCATAGTGACACATGATCCAGAAGAGGCTTTGAGTGTGAGTGATCGTATTGCGTTGATGAAAGGTGGCAAATTGGAACAAATTGGCACGCCATCTGAAATTTATGCAAAGCCAAAGAGCCAATTTGTGGCTGGGTTTTTCTCTGAGTTAAATGTGTTTGCTGGCCGTTATGAAGGTAAGAATAGCAAAGGCTCTAAAGGTAATACAGGCGGCAATAGCGGTGTTGTTGTTTCTGAATTTGGAACCATTAGAAAACTAGAAAAGATAAATGCAGGTGTAGGCGTTGATCATCTTTTAAATGGTGACAAAGTGAATTTGTGTATTCGTCAATCTGATTTTATTTTGGAAGAAATAATAGATGTGAACGCCAAGACACTAAGCGAAGCAGGCTCTGCAAAAATAGTTGGGCGTCGCTTTTTGGGTAATGTTGAGATATTAGATCTGCTTATGGTTCAAAATGATTTGAACGTAAAGGTGCGCGTAAAGGTTGGCACTTTGTCGCAACACACACAATTTTTAAAGCTCACCATTGATGAAAACAAAGCAATGATATTTAAAAGCTAAGTTATTATAGCCTAAAGTATCACAAAAATTGACATCTGGTTGATGTAATTGCTGTTTAGATTCACCATATATAGCTAGAATGATATAATTGAACGAATTGATAAACATTGACGCTTGCAGTTGTGTATCAAGGCGGTTTAATGTGAATGAAATTAAGGTAAAACCTTTTAAAATATAAGCTTGGAGTTTTTTTATGGGACAGATTGGTATCTGGCAGATTGTAATTATTGGTGTTGTTGTAGTTTTGCTTTTTGGGCGCGGTAAGATTTCTGGCGTGATGGGCGATGTTGCTAAGGGCATTAATGCTTTCAAAAAAGGCATTAAAGACGACGCTGAAGAAGTTGCAGAAGAAGCAACACAAACGATCGATCAAAAAGCAACAGAAACAGTGTCTGCTGCAAAAAAGAAAGCAAAAAGCTAATTTAGTTTTTTGCTTTTGGCGCTTACTTTTAACGCATAAATTGCAGAGGGTTTCTCTTGTTTGATATTGGCATGAGTGAAATGCTGGTAATTGCAGCAGTCGCAATTATTGTGGTTGGTCCAAAAGACTTGCCTAAAATGCTTCGCACAATCGGTAAAACCGTATCTGGCATGAAACGCATGGCAGGGGACTTTCAAAAACAACTCACTGATGTTGTGGATGATAGTGACTTTGCCAGTGTTAAAGACATGGCCACTGGCAAGAGCTTAAACCCTGTAGAGCAGTTTAAAGACATCGCGAAAGATGTTCAAAAAGATTTATACATCAATGATGATGATGTGAATTTGGACGCTGATGCTTCGCCTTTTCCTGAAAATGACACAAGCAAAAAGCTTTCTGGCATGTACGATAAGGCGGAAGCTAAGAAGTCTGTTAAAAAAGCCACAGCTAAAACGGCAAAAAAGGCTCCGGTTAAAAAACCTGGTTCAAAGTCTACATCTAAGTCTTCTTCTAAGGCTGCCGCTAAATCAACAACTAAAAGCGCTGTAAAAAAAGCGCTAGCTAAGCCAGTAAAAAAAGCCGCCACAAAAAAATCCGCTACAAAGACTGTAACTGCTAAGGCCAAAGCTGCAACTAAGTCTGCTTCTAAAGCAAAGAGTAAATCGTCATGAGTGACACCACTAAGCATGAAGATGAAATAGCCCAAAGCAGTGCACCACTTGTGGAGCATTTAACCGAGCTGCGCTCGCGCCTCATAAAATCTGTTATTGCTATTGTTGCGTTCTTTTTGCTTTGCTTTACATTTTCGAGCCAAATTTTTGATATTCTGGTCATTCCATATCAAGAGGGCGCTGGCACAACTGATGTTCAATTTATCTATACCGCGCTTCAAGAAAAGTTTTTTGTAGATATCAAAATTGGTCTGTTTGGCGCCGTGTTTATTGCGTTTCCAGTTATTGCAACTCAAATTTATAAATTTGTAGCACCTGGCTTATACAAGAATGAACGCGGCGCGTTTTTGCCATTTCTTATCGCAACACCCATTTTGTTTATTGCGGGTGCTTGTCTTGTTTACTTTTTCATCATGCCAAAGGCCACATACTTCTTCTTGAGTTATGAGCAAGTTGGGGGGCAGGGCAAAGCAGCCATTGAAAACTTGCAAGCGGTTGGCTCGTATTTGAGCCTCATCATGACGCTTATTTTTGCTTTTGGCGTTATGTTCCAATTGCCGGTTATCTTGTTGCTGCTTGTAAAGGCTGGTTTTATTGATGCCGATTGGCTGCGCGACAAACGCAAATATGCCATTCTTGCAATTGTTATTATGGGCGCAGTGCTTACGCCGCCAGATCCCGTTAGCCAAATAGGCTTGGCTGTTCCAACCTATATGCTTTATGAGATTTCTATCTTTATTGCTGTATGGATTGAAAAGGCTCGATTGAAAAAGATATCGGAAGAAGAGGGCGATCTTGCTAATTTGGATGATGAGTAAGTTGATTGCGCTATAAACGCTGTTGCGTTGATAGACAAAAGCATAAGCACTTTATCCTTTCAGCATTTATCCTTATAAACTGTATCAATCATCTAAGATTCGGTTGCTATGCAGCCATTTTGTTGGGCTTTGCGCTCACAGCTAACAGGCTTTTAAATATGTATGACATTAAATGGATTCGTGAAAACCAAGCAGAATTTGAAGCAGGGCTTACAATGCGCGGTGTTGCTTCACCTTTTGCGCGATTGGTTGAGTTGGACGAAAATAGACGCGCGCATGTAGGGCGTGTTCAAGAAGCACAACAACGCAGAAATTCAGCGTCAAAAGAAATTGGCGCGGCTATGGGTAGTGGCGATAAAGACTTGGCTGAAAAGTTAAAATTAGAAGTGGCTGAACTAAAAACATATTTAGTCGAAGCTGAAGCAGTTGAGCGCGGTCTTGATTCACTTTTAAAAGACGTATTAAGTAATATCCCAAACATTCCACTTGATGGCGTGCCAGAAGGTAAAGATGAAGCAGACAATGTTTTGTACCGCGAATGGGGCGATAAACCTTCTTTGTCTTTTGAGGCAAAAGAACATTATGAACTGGGTGAAGACCTTGATCAGATGGACTTTGAAACTGCGACTAAAATTTCTGGTTCACGCTTTGTGATTTTAAGCAAAGACCTTGCACGCCTTGAGCGTGCGCTTGGTCAGATGATGCTAGATTTGCACACTGGCGAACATGGCTATGATGAAGTTTCAGTGCCTTTATTGGTAAATGATGAAACCATGTATGGTACTGGCCAATTACCAAAGTTCTCTGAAGATTTGTTCAAGACAACAGATGGTCGTTGGATGATACCAACGGCAGAAGTTTCGCTTACGAATATTGTACGTGGCGAGGTTATGGATCATTCTTATTTACCGCGCAGATATACAGCGCTCACGCATTGTTTTAGATCAGAGGCGGGTTCTGCTGGCCGTGATACACGCGGTATGTTGCGCCAACACCAATTCTCTAAAGTTGAACTTGTCTCAATCGTTGATGATAAGAGCGGCTTGGATGAGTTGGAACGCATGTTGGGTTGCGCAGAGAAAGTGCTTCAAAAACTTAATTTGCATTATCGTGTTGTTACGCTTTGTACTGGCGATATGGGCTTTGGCGCTCGCAAAACCTATGACATTGAGGTTTGGGTGCCTGGGCAAAATACGTATCGAGAAATTTCTAGCTGTTCATTTTGTGGAGACTTTCAAGGTCTTCGCATGAATGCGCGTTATCGCGTAGAGGGCGAGAAAAAGCTAAATTCTGTTCATACCTTAAATGGTTCTGGCATTGCGGTTGGGCGCGCTTTGATTGCAGTGCTTGAGAACTACCAAAATGAAGATGGCTCTATTACAGTGCCAGAAGCTTTGGTGCCATATATGGGCGGCAAAACAAGCATTGGAAGTGAAGCAAAAGCCTAATGCGCATTTTACTCACAAATGATGATGGCATTCATGCACATGGCCTTAAGGTTCTTGAAAGAATTGCACGCCAGTTA
>JBGCEA010000308.1:0-5454 GCA_045105915.1 Nitratireductor sp. | reverse complement strand
TTTTTCTCATGTTGCTGCTAAATCTGGCATTAGAGCTTCGACCTATAATGCTGTGTTTAAAAATATTAAAACCACAGATGAAGAGGTTTTAACAAAAGCTCGTTATCAGCCAGAGTTTGTTGCCAAAACTTGGGATTATCTAGACAGCCGCGTGACCAGCTGGACAGTAAGCACTGGTCAACAAAAGCGCGTTGAGCTGAAACCATGGCTTGATAAGATTGAAGCAAAATACGGCGTTGATCGTGATATTGTTTTGGCTATTTGGTCTATGGAATCTACCTATGGCGAATATCTAAAAAGGCCAGGCGCTGTGCATCATATTGGTCAGGCATTAGCCACACTTGCTTATAAAGATAAGAGGCGCAAAAAATTTGCACGCCAGCAATTGATCGCAGCCTTAAAAATTGTCCAAAATGGTGACATTAATGCAAGTGGCATGGTTGGCTCTTGGGCAGGTGCTATGGGGCATACGCAATTTATTCCAACCTCTTATCAGGCTTGGGCAGTGGATATTAATAATGATGGCAAGCGCGATGTTTGGAACTTTGCGCCAGATGCGCTGGCCTCGACTGCTAATTTATTAAAAAAGAACGGCTGGATAAAAGGGCGCACATGGGGCTATGAAGTTGTCTTGCCAAAAGGGTTTAATTTTAAACTGGCAAACAAAGACAATTACAAAATAGCAGATTTTAGAAAAATGGGTGTGGTGCGCGCAAACGGAAAGCCGTTTCCTAGAGGATCAGACAAAGCTGTTTTAAAATTGATGGGTGGTAAAACTGGCCCGGCATTTTTGATGCTAAGAAATTTCTTTGTTTTGAAACGCTATAATAATGCCGATAAATATGCGCTTGGCGTTGGGCATTTGGCTGATAGAATACAAGGTGGCGGGCCTATTATTCAAAAGTGGCAACGTGGCTATAAATCTTTGAGAGAAGATGAGCGCAAAGAGGTGCAGGTGCAGCTTTCAAAACTTGGTTATTATAAGGGCGATATTGATGGCAATATTGGCTCTGGATCAAGAAAAGCAATTAAAACGTGGCAGCAAAAGGTTGGCATGACACCAGATGGGTTTCCTTCTCGTAAAGTCTTAGATAAACTACGTAAAAGCTGATATACGCTTAATCGTATTTATGTCGTTATGTTTGGTTAAGTGTGGCTAAGTTTTGCTTTGCTTAATAATGGCGCTGGAGATTTTATGTTTCGAAAATTTACTGGTTTTCTAACACTGTTTGTTATGGTGAGTATGGTTGTTCCAGAGCCAATCTCATTTGCCCCAACGCATGCCCATGCGCAGGAAAAGCCAGTAAAAAAACGCCAAAGCCTGCTTGAGAGGTTTTTTAATAACACCGCCCGTAAAAAACGTATTGCAGCTTTGAAAGAAAAAGCTGCCAAATCTCGTGCGCAAAGGGCTGTTAGAAAGAGTAAGAAAAAGGCTGCAGGCAAGCGTAAGTCTATTGCTGTTACTACCAAAAAAAGAACAAAGAAAACGCTGGTAGCTGCAGCACCAGTTGTTGAAGCGGTTGTCAAGAATGACAATTCTGCAAAGGTTTTGGTAATTGGCGATTTTATGGCCGATGCCTTAACTGAAGGTTTGGTGGACTATTATTCACAAAATCCTGGCATAGAATTTGTGAGTAAGGCGGTTGGCCTTTCTGGCATGGTGCGTACAGATGTATTTGAATGGACTGAAAATATTGCTGCTCTCATTGATGAGGTCAATCCTGTTATGGTCATGATTCAAGTTGGCATGAATGATCGTCAGGAAATTGCACTTGCAGATGGAAAACTGCCTAAGCTTTCAGAAGAATGGCTGAAAGTATATAATGCTCGAATTGATGCTTTGGCTAAAGCCGTGTCTGCTAAAAAAGTTCCGTTTGCTTGGATCGGTTTAACGCCAGTTGCAAAAAACTCTATGAGCCAAGACTATTTATCGTTCAACGAAATATACCGTAATAAGACAGAATTTTATGGCGGTGTGTATGTTGATATTTGGCGCGGCTTTACAGATGTTGAAGGGCGCTTTGTTTATAAGGGGCCCAATATTGACGGCCAAATTGTAACGCTTCGCAATAAAGACGGCATCAATATGAGCAAAGGTGGCAAAGCAAAAATGGCATTTTTTGCTGAAAAGGCTGTTAAGCGACTAACCGGTTATAGTTTAGAGCCGCTGTTTTCGTCTATCGCATCGCTGCCTACTTTAAATGTGTTTGCGCCTACCTATGATCCCGTTAGCAGCGGCGAGACAATTGTGATTGCGCTTGGCAGTGCAGATGTCGATGGTGGCAATATATTAGAAGGTGGCCCTGAGTTTAACACAGTGACTGATGCAACAAAGAGTTCGAGCTTTGATTTGGTTGCGCGAGGTAGTACAGGATCGCAAACAGGGCGGGTTGATTCATTATGGGGAACATCAAACTTCAACATAAAAGTAAATGAAACGCCCGAGCCAATTTTAGCCAATATTAGAGGTATGAGTTTTTCTTCTTATTTAGATGAAGCGATTCAAAGTCCTGAAGATCTAAAAGCGCTTAATGAAAAAGCAGCGGCAGATAAAGCCGCAGCGCTTGCAGGTGGTGGACAGGCTGCGCCAACAACACCTATAAAAGCGCCAGTTAAAAGAGTTACAAAGCCTAGAGTGGCATCTAAAAAGAAGAAGGTTGATCCTAAGAAAAGACCTGTATTTTGGTGGTTTAAAAGAAAAACAACACAAAATTAGAACCGCATGAAAAGCTGGCAAATAGCTTCTTGCTCTCAAAATAAAACCCACTCCATATACTTTTTGGTATAGTGAGTGGGTTTTTTATTATTTTAAATTCTTACGGGTTTAGCGCGGCAGTGCTGTTTTACCCATAAGGTCTAGATCAATTTTATGAGCGGCTTGTCTGCCTTCTCTAATTGCCCAAACAACCAATGACTGACCACGGCGCACATCGCCAGCGGCATATACTTTTTTCACGCTGGTTTCGTAGTCAGTTTCATTTGCGCTCATCGAGCGGCCACCGCGTTTGTCGGTGTCCATATCTGCGCCAAGTTCTTTAATGAAGGTTTCTTCAAGTGGACCAGAAAAGCCAATAGCGATAAAGGCAAGATCAGCCTTTAAAATGAACTCTGTGCCAGAAATTGGTTTTCTTTTTTCATCCACTCTTGCGCATTTTACGCCTGTTAGCTTTCCATCAACACCAATGAATTCTAGTGTTGCTGCTGCAAACTCGCGCGATGCACCTTCGGCTTGAGAAGAAGACGTTCTCATCTTTGTTGCCCAATAAGGCCAAACTGTCAGCTTGTCTTCTTTTTCTGGTGGCTCTGGACGAATGTCCATTTGTGTTACTTCAACAGCGCCTTGTCTAAACGATGTGCCAACGCAATCTGATGCAGTATCACCGCCGCCAACAACAACAATGCGTTTGCCGCCAGCATAAATTTCTTCGCTAGGCCAACCTGCATTTTCGATGTTCTCATTGCCAACGCGTCTGTTTTGCTGAACCAAGAATGGCATCGCGTCATATACGCCTGCTAAGTCTTCGCCAGGAATGCCAGATTCGCGTGGGCGCTCAGCGCCCGCAGCTAAAAGAACAGCGTCAAATTCATCAACGAGGTCTTTTGCTTTTTTATCTACGCCAATATTTACGCCATAGTGGAAGGTAACACCTTCAGCCTCTATTTGATCGATACGTCTGTCGATATGGTGCTTTTCCATTTTGAAATCTGGAATACCATAACGCATTAGGCCGCCTGCGCGTGTTTCGCGCTCAAATACATGAACCTCATGGCCAACACGTGCCAATTGCTGTGCAGCTGCAAGGCCAGCAGGACCAGAGCCAACAATAGCAACACGCTTGCCAGTCTTTTCTTTTGCTGGTTCTGGCTTAATAAAGCCAAGTTCAAAGCCTTTATCTGCAATGGCTTGTTCTACTGTTTTAATTGCAACAGGCACGTCTTCTAGGTTTAGGGTGCAGGCCTCTTCGCATGGCGCTGGGCAAATGCGACCCGTAAACTCTGGAAAGTTGTTTGTTGAGTGCAGATTGTTAGATGCTTCTAGCCAATCTTCATTGTAGATCAAATCACCCCAGTCTGGAATTTTGTTGTGCACTGGGCAGCCAGTATCGCCGTGGCAATAAGGTATGCCGCAATCCATGCATCTGGCGGCTTGTTTGCCTACTTCTGCATCTGACATTGGAAGTGTAAATTCGCGAAAATGGCGAATACGATCAGAGGCTGGCTCATACTTTGCTGTTGAGCGATCAATCTCTAGAAAACCTGTAACTTTACCCATTTTATTTACTCCGCTGCTACGCCGCCGTAGCGTCTTTCTTCCATTTCCTTCAATGCACGGCGATATTCTACCGGCATTACTTTTACAAATTTAGGTCTGTAGGTTTCCCAATTTTCTAAAATTGCTTTGGCTTTTGAAGAGCCAGTGAAATGCATGTGATTTGAAATTAATTGATAAAGACGCTCTTCATCGTGTTTGTTCATATTAGATGAAACGTCAACGCGGCCTTTGTGTGCCAAGTCGCCACCGTGGTGGTGTAGTTTTTCTAATAGATCGTCTTCTTCAGGCACTGGCTCTAGGTCTACCATTGCCATGTTGCAACGAGATTCAAAGTCGCCTTTTTCATCTAGCACATAGGCAATGCCGCCTGACATGCCGGCTGCAAAATTGCGGCCAGTTTCGCCAATAACAACAACCACGCCACCTGTCATATATTCACAGCCATGGTCGCCCACGCCTTCTACAACAGCAATAGCGCCTGAGTTTCTAACTGCAAAACGCTCGCCTGCAAAACCTCTGAAATACGCCTCACCAGAAATAGCGCCATACATAACTGTGTTACCCACAATGATGCTTTCTTCTGGAATGATGTTTGTGTTTTGAGGTGGACGAATAACAATACGACCGCCTGATAAGCCTTTACCAACATAGTCATTGCCATCGCCTTGAAGATCAAACGAAATGCCTTTTGCTAAAAATGCAGCAAAGCTTTGGCCAGCAGTACCCGTTAGCGACACAGCAATTGAATCTTCTGGTAGGCCTTCATGTCCATATTTTTCGGCAAGCTTGCCAGACAGCATAGCACCAGCTGAACGATCGACATTTGTGATCTTCATATCAAATTGAACTGGTGTTCCATTTTCTAACGCTGGTTTTGCTTTTTCAATTAGCTTGCGATCAAGAATGTCATAAATTGGATGTTCTTGTGTTTGTGTCCAATAGATTTCTTTTTTGTCTGCAGCTGGTTTGTGGAACATTTTAGAAAAGTCGAGACCGTGCATTTTCCAATGATCGACCATATTCTCTTTTTCTAGCATTTGGCTCTCACCAATTATCTCATCAAGGCTTGTATAGCCCATATCAGCCAGCAATTGTCTTACTTCTTCTGCTACATAGAAGAAGTAATTTACGACATGCTCTGGTGCGCCTTTAAAGCGTTTGCGTAAGACTGGGTCTTGTGT
>JBGCEA010000307.1:0-5485 GCA_045105915.1 Nitratireductor sp. | reverse complement strand
GTCTTGTGTGGCTAAGCTAACAACAACAACTCGTGCAACAGTCTTTGCGCCACGCGCAATTTTAAAACTACCAGAAATAGGCCAATCTTGTGCCTCAAGCGCCATTTTACATTTTAGTGTCATATCCATTGTTGTATTTATATTACTCGCACACCACTAATTTATTAATTTTTGAATTTTCGTGCAAAATTTGTGTGCCAAAGACGACAAATTGGATAAAATAACTTGGGCAAAACGAGCAACTTCATCCAAAAATCCATAAAGGATGTCACAAGTTCAAATCCATATGATAAGACATATGCATATTTTATAAGATCGAGATTATAGAAAGTTAAAATGCCCAAAAGTGCAGATCATAAAATTTATCAGCTAAAGGAGCCAATAGAGGCTTCTTTAACACGCGCTGATAAAGATGATCGCGCAAATGAAATCCATTTGCAGGGCAATGGCGACTGGCTTGTTTCAACCATCAATTCAATAGATACGCGCTTTCGCGAACTTGAAACTGAGGTACAAGCAAACAAGCTATTATCCTTAGATATGTCTAACATTAACAATCTAGATACAGCTGGCGCATGGCTTATACAGCGCATGGGCGAAAAGTGGAGGCAAGCTGGCGGCAAGTTTTCATTGGTGAGTCCATCCACCAGAGCAAAAACGCTTTTTGCGGCGCTTGAAGAAGGCGATTACGAAAAGCCAGCACCTGCAAAAGCCTATTCTTTTGCTTCAAATTTCTTCTATTCAATTGGTAAAGCGCTAGAAACGATCAAGCTCGATACCCTTATGGGCATTAACATTTTGGGCGAGGCTATCTTAGGTCGCCAATTCACAAAACAAAGAGAAGAGGGCATCCGCCTTACTTCTATCGTGCACCACATAGACAAAATGGGGCTTGGGGCTGTGCCCATCATAATTTTAATGTCTTTTTTCATTGGTGCAATTGTGGCTCAGCAGGCTGCGTTTCAGTTGCGCATAGTGGGGTTAGAAAGCATTGCACCTGATTGGGTGGGCGCAATGTTACTTCGTGAGATTTGCGTATTGCTAACCGCTGTCATGATAGCTGGGCGCTCTGGCAGTGCGATGACAGCCGAGATTGGCTCTATGAAAATGCGCGAAGAGATTGATTCACTTAAAGTGATTGGACTAAACCCAGTCAGTGTTTTGGTTTTACCAAGGCTAGCAGCGCTTACCATCTCAATGTTCATGCTCACCATCATTTCAAACTTTGCTGGCCTTACAGGCGCTGCGGTTTTGCTTTATTTTTATTCAGATCTTCAGTTTTTAGAATTTGCCAATTCAGTTAGAAACTTCATCGATTTAGAAACCATTCTTGCAGGGCTCATAAAAGCGCCATTTATGGGTTTAATCATTGGCGTTATGGCAGCGGTAGAAGGCATGAAAGTGCAGGGCAGCGCCGGCAGTCTTGGGCGGCGCACCACCGCATCTGTTGTGAAAGCTATTTTCTTTGTCATCGTGGTAGATGGCTTGTTTGCTGTATTTTATGCAGCGATTGATTATTAGGAAGGACTGAACATGACAGATAAAAAAACAGTCCTTGCAATTCGCGATTTAAGTGTGAGCTTTGGTCCTAATCAAATTTTAAAAGACCTAAATTTAGATGTCTTTGAAGGTGAAATTTTAGGCTTTGTTGGCGCGTCAGGAACCGGTAAATCTGTTCTTATGCGCACAGTGTTAAATCTAAATAGTTCAAACACGGGCAGCGTTAATCTGATGGGCGTCTCATATTTGGGCGCGAGCGAAGAACAACGCTTTATGGTCGACCAGCATATTGGTGTTATGTTTCAGCATGGCGCTCTTTTTTCTTCGATGAGTGTATTAGACAACATAAAAGTGCCAATGCGCGAATATTTAGATTTGCCTGAAAAGCTTATGGAAGAGCTTGCGCGCGTTAAACTCGATTTAGTTGGCCTTGCACAAGACGCAGGCGATAAATTACCCTCGCAACTTTCTGGCGGCATGATAAAAAGAGCAGCGCTTGCACGTGCCTTGGCACTAGATCCAAAATTGTTATTTTTAGATGAGCCAACATCTGGCTTAGATCCAATAGGCGCGGCAGAATTTGACGAATTAATTGTAACCCTTCGCAATACTATGGGATTGACCGTTTATATGGTAACCCATGATCTAGATAGTTTGTTTTCGGTATGTGATAGAATAGCCGTACTTGCAGACAAACATGTGTTAGTTGAGGGCGACTTAAACACAATGCTAACAAGCCAACACAAATGGGTTCAGTCCTATTTTAGAGGCAAACGAGCAAGACAAATTGTTAGATAAAGAGGCTAATAAAAAGAATGGAAACTAGAGCAAATTTTGTGACAGCGGGCGTTTTTTGTCTTGGTGCATTGATGTTAGGCTTTGCCTTCATTTATTGGGTTGCCACTAGAGATGGCAATGTGAATTTATTTCCTTTGCGTGTAAAAATCGTTGGCGAAGTAACAGGCCTAGCGCCTGGCAGTGCTGTGCATTTTAACGGTATAAAAGTGGGTAAGGTTGAACAACTTGCTTTTGATCCTGAAGACCCACGCGTGGTGTTGGCATTTGCTTCCGTCAAAGAAGATACGCCGCTTCGCCAAGATACAGTTGCAGTTATTGCGCCTGCAGGTCTGACCGGCGGCGCGTATATAGCGATGCGCGGCGGAACGCAATCGGCTCAAAAGTTATTAAGCTATGATGAAAATGGCCTAGCGCCACTCATCAATGCACGACCTTCTGGTTTGACAGATGTTCTAGAAACGGTGCGCGATGTTGCAGATAAAGCTGAAGCAACATTATCGACTGTTGAATCGCTCGTAAATGAAAACAGACAAAGCCTTAGCAATACAGTGAATAATGTGGAAACTTTTTCAAAAACGCTAAGCGATAACGCAGATGGCGTGGGCAAGTTTTTGCAAAGCGCGTCAAAGCTTGGCGATTCTGTAAACAATTTGAGCGTGAAGTTAGATGGAACGATCGCAGGTGTTGAAAGTTTGGTTGCTGCTGTCGATGCTGATAAAGTAAAATCAACCGTGAACAATATTGAAAACTTTTCTAAAAACTTAAACGCATCAGGTGCGCAGTTTTCAACGCTTATGGCATCAGTCCAACAAGCAGCAACAGATCTGCAATCTTTTTCTGGCAATCTTGATAAGTCACTTAAAAAGTTTGATGTGCTAGTGAATGCCATTGAGCCAGAAAAAGTACAAACAACAATCAATGATATTGGTGAAGCGGCAGCGAGTGCCAAAACCATGATCGCCAATGCAAATGACATCACCCAATCTGTGGCTGGTAGAAAAGAGCAGATTGAACAAATTATAAGCGATGCAAGTGAAATGGCGAAAAAGCTAAATGCTTCTTCAGATAGAATAGATAGCGTATTGGCCAATCTAGACGGCTTCTTGGGCAGCGCAGATGGTGATGGTGTAATGGATGAAGTTAGAGGCACGCTGGCAGAATTTAGAGGCGTCGCTAACAATTTGAACACGCGCATCAATCAGGTGGCAGGGGGCATTACACAGTTCACAAATACTGGACTTAGCGATGTACGTGCTTTGGTAAATGATTCAAGACGTTCGATTTCAAGAATAGATAGAGTTATTTCAAATCTAGAACGTGATCCTAGTGGTTTCTTGTTTGGCAAAAATGGTGTAAAGACATTCAATGGTCGCCCAAGACGCTAACAAGTGTTTGTTTTGGGTAAGGCAGTATTAGTTATGAATGAGTTTTTTGAGTTGGGTGTGATGCGTATAACGAGTAAATTTAAGCCAAGAGCGCATACTGCTGGTAAGGCAGTTTCAAAAGCTGTGCTTTTTGCTGGCTTGCTTGCTTTGTCTTCTTGTACATCGCTTATAGCGCCGCCAGCACCAGACACATATGACATAACAGCTCCAACCACATTTCCAGGTCTTAAAGGCGGCTCAAGAGCTCAAATTCTTATTTTAGAACCTTCAGCTCTAAAAGTATTAGACAGCCTAGACATTGTCATAAAGCCCAATGATGCGGTTGTTCAATATCTGGCAAAAGCCCAATGGACAGACCGCCTGCCAAAAGTAGTGCAAGCACGCTTAATTGAGAGTTTCGAAAATACTGGCCGCGTTAGAGCGGTGGCAAAGCCTGGCGAAGGCTTGGTGATTGATTATCAAATAGTCAGTGACATAAGAGCCTTTCAGGCAGATTTGGGAAATGGCACATCTCAGGCAGTTGTTTCAATTTCAGTTAAGTTGGTGAGCGATAGAACCGGCAAGGTTATTCGCGCTAAAGTGTTTAGCAAAGGCGAGCCGCTTGCATCTTCTAGTCCTATAGAGGTTGTGACAACCCTAGATGAAGCCTTTGATGATGTTGCTCGTCAAATTGTGTCTTGGGTTTTTGCTGGCGTATAAGGCGCGTATATAATTACTTGTCCAGCAGGCATTATCTTTTAGAAAATTATTCGTATAAAAAAACCGGCGCTCAATACGCCGGTTTTATTGTATTTAATTGACATTCAGTTGGTACTGGATGGCACTGGCTGACTCGTGCTTAAAGACGCAAACTAGTTGCCAAGTCTACCAGAGGCATGTGCTAGCATGGTATAAACTTTACCCGTATCAGATGTTAGATACGTTTGTGTCATCATGCCATCACGATCATTCTTGGCAACTTCTTCAAGCAACTTTTCAAAGTCCATCATATAACGATCTACCGCCATACGAAACTCTGGTTCGCTTGCATATTTTGCCTGAATTTCATCAAAGGTTTGTTGGCCTTGCATTGTATATAAACGGCGCGTGAATACGTTACGCTCACCGCGCTGATAACGCTCCCACAAATCAATCGATGCTTCATGATCTATTTGACGCGCAATATCCATAGATAAAGAATTCAAGCTCTCAACCATGTGCAATTCGCTTCGAGGTTGGTTTGGTGCTTGCGGCGCTGTTTGTTGCGGGCTTGGTGCATCTGCACGGCGCAATAAATCGCTTACCCAGCCACTTGAGTTACCCTGTGCTTGGTTTGGCTGCATTTGTGGAGCAGGTGTCACACGTGGCGCGGCACGAGGCGCTGGCGCTCTTTGTGCAATGGGTGCTCTTGGTGCAGTTGCAGGTGCAACATTTTGGCGTACATTACTTGGCATGCGCGGTGTTGGTAAAGGTGCCTGTTGGGCAGCCTGTTGAGGCGCTCTAATTGGTGCTGGTTGAGCAACCTGTTGAACAGGAGCCTGATAGCTTTGCTGATATGGCGCAGCTTGTTGAACTTGCTGTTGCTGAACCTGATGAGGTGCAGCATCTAGCGCCTTGCCAGATTTTGAAACAATCTCAGATAAATCACGAAGGGCAGCAATTTGGTCTGCCACAACTTTTCGCATAGAATCTGCGCTTTGTTTTGTTTCTTCTGGAAGTTCAATAACACCGCGGCGCATTTGCTCTCTTGTGTCATCAAGATCACGCTGCACATCAAGCGCTGCTTGTCTCATAGCTTCTGAAGAAGCTGTAAAGCGCGCATG
>JBGCEA010000306.1:0-2527 GCA_045105915.1 Nitratireductor sp. | reverse complement strand
TTTGGCCGGCTATTATGACTTCACCTGCATCTGGCTTTTCTAGCAAACCTGCCATGTGCAGTAATGTAGACTTGCCCGCGCCAGAAGGCGCAACCAGTGCCACTAATTCGCCTGCATTTAGCTTAAAATCAACGCCCTGCAAGACAGACACTTGTTTGCCATGCGCCTCTTCATAGGTGCGATGAACGTTTTTAAGTTCTAAACTTGGTGCTGGTTTTTGTGCGGCTTTATTCATAGCGAAGTGCCTCCACAGGGTCTAAGCGTGCAGCACGCCATGCAGGAAAAATAGTTGCCAAGAAAGATAGAATAAGCGCCATTGCAATGATAAGTGCAGTTTCTGTTGGATCCATTTTAGCAGGAATATCTGTTAGAAAACGAATTGTTGGATCCCATACATTTTGGCCTGTCAGCCAAGAGATAAACGTTTGAATGGCTGTGATATTGGTGACCACCAAAATACCAAGAATAACGCCTGCAATTGTTCCTACCACGCCAATGGCAGAACCTGTTATCATGAAGATGCGCAGCATAGCACCGCGGCTTGCGCCCATTGTGCGCAAGATTGCAATATCGCGCCCTTTGTCTTTTACAAGCATTATAAGACCCGAGATAATGTTGAGCGCGGCAACTAAGACAATCAGTGTTAAAATCATAAACATGACATTGCGCTCAACCGCTAAGGCTCTAAAGAAGGTCGCATTACGTAATGTCCAATCAGATTGGAAAATTGGGCGCTCAGCCGCCTCTTCAATTGGCGCTCTAAAATCTCGCACATTGTCAGGGTCATCGACAAACATTTCGATGAATGAAACATTTTTGGGTCTATTAAAATAAAGCTGCGCTTCGGTTAAGGGCATAAACAAAAAGGTAGAATCATATTCGCTCATACCAACTTCAAACAGCGCCACAATAGGATATGCCTTTACGCGCGGCGTTGTGCCAAATGGCGTTACATCGCCCTCTGGTGAAATTATGGTTATGTCAGATCCAAGTGTGAGGCCTAAATTGGCAGCCATTCTTGTGCCAATTACAACGCCCTCTTTAGTATCAAAGCCGTCTAGCGTGCCTTCTTTTATATTATTAGAAACAGATGGCATTTGTTTTAAATCACCTTCGCTAAGACCGCGAATAAGCGCGCCAGAGCCACCTTGGCCAGAAGACACCAATGCTTGGCCTTCAACCGTAGGGATAGAGATAATGACACCCTCAACTCTGTTGAGCCTTTTAGAAACGGCTTCATAGTCTGTGAGTTCGCCATCTATTGGCGATACAATAATATGACCATTTAGCCCTAAGATTTTATCGAGCAGTTCGGCACGAAAACCATTCATAACCGCCATAACGATGATGAGCGTTGCAACACCTAGCATGATGCCCAAAAATGAAAAGCCAGCGATAACCGAGATAAAAGAATCTTTACGGCGCGAGCGCAAATAGCGCCCTGCTATCATCCATTCAAATGGAGAAAAGGCCTTAGAAGTACCAAGGCTTTTTTGCATGTCATTTGCGCTCAAATCACTCAATCTATTTTCAGCTTTCCGCGATTATCTTTTCAAGCTCAGCTAGTAGCCGTTAGCATGTTAAGCGCTTCATCAAAACTCAAAGTTTGGCGCGAGCCATCTTCGCGGTTTTTAATCTCAACAGTTCCATCGCCCACAGCTCTTGGCCCTGCAATAATTTGAATTGGTAAACCAATCAAATCCATAGTCGCAAATTTAGCCCCTGCGCGATTGTCAGTATCATCATACAAAACATCATGGCCAGAATTTGTAAGCGATTTATAAAACTTTTCACAAACCGCATCGCATTCATCATGGCCGGGTTTCATGTTGATGATACCCATATCAAATGGCGCAACACCTTTTGGCCAGCGAATACCATCATCGTCGTGGAAGGCTTCTATGATGGCTGCAACCAAACGCGATGGGCCAATACCGTATGAGCCCATATGAACAGGATGTTCTCTGCCATCTTTGCCCATAACATTTGCGTTCATAGCTTGTGAATATTTAGTGCCAAAATAGAATATGTGCCCTACTTCAATGCCGCGCGCTGATACTTGGTTTGCTTCATCTAATTTTGCAAATTCGCTCGCATCGTGCATTTCATCGGTTCTTGCATAAGAAGATGTGAAATCAGAAACTACCTTTGCAATTGCTGCATCATCTTTAAAATCGATATCGCTTGGCGGCACTTGCATGTCTAAGAATTTCTTATCGCAAAATACTTCATTCTCGCCAGTGTCGGCTAGAATGATAAATTCGTGAGATAGATCGCCGCCAATTGGACCTGTATCTGCTTGCATAGGAATGGCTTTTAGGCCCATGCGCTCAAAGGTTCTAAGGTAGGCCACAAACATACGATTATAAGAGGCTCTTGCACATGCTTCATCGATATCGAATGAATATGCATCTTTCATCAAAAATTCGCGACCACGCATAACACCAAATCTTGGACGTACTTCGTCTCTAAATTTCCATTGAATATGATACAAATTTAATGGCAGGTTTTTATAAGATTTTACGTA
>JBGCEA010000305.1:0-3004 GCA_045105915.1 Nitratireductor sp. | reverse complement strand
CTTCATCAGTGCTAAACGCTTCTCTAAAGGCCAGCGCGCCAGTCAGCCCCAATTGGGGTGATAAAGCTTTGGCCTCTAAGATAGAGGGAGCGCTTCCGGTTTTATAATCGATAATAGACAAAGTGCCATCATGCATCACATCAATACGATCAGCTCTGCCTCTTAACGTAAAATCGACATCATGAATTTTATGTTTTGCACTTACCTCAACAAAGGTTGCTCTAATTTTGTGTTGTTTATTTTTTTGCCATTCAACCAATTTTTTACCAATGGTATCAAAGCGCATACGCCAAACAGATTTTATCTCATCTGGCAGCTCTACTTTTTCAAACTCTGCATCTGCAATTTCATTTATTTTGTCATAGGCGGCAGGCACAATTTCGCCGTCCCACTGCCTTGTAAATTCTTCTGCAATGGCATGATACAAATTACCCTTCATGGCCGCATCTGTATCGCGAACAAGTTTTTGCAAGCCATAAAGACCCAAAACATGTTTTGCATAAATCGCATAAGGGTCTCTTAGCCATGTTTCGATTTCTGTAATGGAAAGCGATTTTGGACGCGCCGCAGCTGGCGGTGTTGGCCTTGGCGGTGTTGCTAATACAATTTCTTTTTCTGGCTTATCTATAAGCTGTGTGAGTTGCAGTGTTGAATTGCCGCGCGCTTTTATGGTTTTGCTATGCTCTGCGCCAATGAGTGTGTTTAGCCTTTGTAACCAACGCGATTCAATCGTGGGCGCATTATCTACGCGTTGCGATCGGGTATAAAATAATTTTCGATTGCCAGACATTTGCTGAAAATCATGCGCAGAAAGACCAATGCGGCGCTCTGGCAATGGAATGCCCAATTGCGAACTCATGGGTCTATTTAAAAATGGATCATTGCCACTAACTTGCGGCCAAGTGCCTTCATTGAGTCCGCCCAAAATAACCACATCGCTGGTTTGTAGACGCGCTTCTAATGGGCCATAAATATGTAGACGAGGATGCGAGTTCTCTGGGTTCGTAAATCGCTTTTCAAACATCAGGGCTTCAAAGACAGGCACCACATCATTGGATGAAATTTCAAAGCCAGAGCAATCAATGTTGCTATATTCACCCAAAAGGCTTTTTAAGGCTGCTCCTGCAGAGTTGTCAAAAAGTTGAATTTTAGCATCTTCAGTAATCGCTAATTTATTAGCAACAGCGCTCAATGCATCTAGCAAATGATTAAGTGCCAAATTGTCATGGTCTGTTAGCAAGCTAGCAATAGGTGCAAAACTGACATCTATTTTGTGGCAAAAATCTAAAACATCAGCTTTGGTTTCTTCACTCATATTCTTCAAAATACGAGGTGCATATTTTGTGTCTTCAAGCGTTGCTAGCTTTTGCTTGCAAGCGTGTTCAAATGTACCAAGCTTTGGCACAATACCGGCGTCTCTTATAAAGAGCAGCTCTATGAGCTCCGCTAAATTTCGTGCCTTATGTGCTGGCAGGCCAACGCGCAAATATTTGTTCTTGAGCAATGATGCATAAGAAACAGGATCTGGGTCTTCGAAAAAGCATTTGGCTATAAGCTTTAAAAAATTGGCTTCTATTGAAAGCAATAATGGCGCGCCACCAGAATCATCAATATTAATATTATAGCGCTTCAACTCACTGCCAACACGCCGCGCCAAATTTCTGTCTGGCGTGATAAGCGCCGCGCTTTGTGTATCGTTTTCTGCCAAAGCCTCACGCATAATAAGCGCAATAGCCAGCGCCTCTTGTCGCTCGCTTGCAGCTTCTACATATGTAACATCTTTAAAAGCCGCTTCTACTTGTGCGCTTTCATATGGCTTAAGCAAGCTCTGCCATTGGTCGGTATGGTTTGGTGGCAAGAGCGAAAGGTTTATTAGTTTTTCACGCGTTGCTAAATCATCTTCTAAGTGTTCATGCCCAAGGGTTTGCACATCTGCTTGCTTGCAATTTAACAGGCCTAGCAAACGCCCAAGACCAAATTGGGGATGCGTAGAAAGCACGTTTTCATTTGAGAGTTCTTCATGGCTAGCCAGCTGCAAAGCAATGTCTGGCAATAAATCATGATCAACGCCTGGTAAAACAATTGCCCCATTTTCTAGCGTGCTAATGCTTGCAATCAACCTACTGGTCGCAGGAATAGAACCAGTAGAACCTGCTACAATTAAGGGGCCTTTTTTTGCACGTTCTTGCAATTGCGCAATACGGGCATCCATTAGCTTTGTTCTAAATTGCGCTGGGTTTATTTTATCGCGCGCTTTCAAAACCTCAGGCCATTGCTCCATAACAATGTCTAAAAACGAAGCCGTAATTTGCCCCCATTGCGCCTGTGCATCTACCTCTATGTTTTTAACGTCTTGCCAGTCTACTTCTTCAGTTTCAACGCGGTCCATAAAGCTTGCCACACTAGAAGCCAGCCGAATAGCATCGGCGGCAGAAGATGGCAGCACTATATCTTCATTCTCAAACAGCGCCTTACTTTCTGGTCTTAAAAGCTCTGTCCACTTTCTAACCAGCCTTGCTAATATAAGTCGGCGCTCATCGGTGTTGATTTTATTAAAGGCATCAAGCGGTACATCGCTTTCAAAGCCTAAAATCATTTCATCTTCATCCAAATCGCCAATTGTAAAAATACGTGGCAACAAAGCAACCTCGCGCCCTGTCTGCTCTTTTACAGCCTTTAGCAATTCTAAATTAAACCCGCGCGCTGCGCGGCGCGTTGGCAAATAAATGGTAGCGTCTGCAAGGCAAAGCGGATCTTTAGAAGGGTTGAAACCAGAGATGAGTTGTCCGCTTACCAGCGCTTTAGCAAGTGTTTGCAAAAAAGGCAGCGAAGGCGCAATAGAATAGACATTGTTTGCCGGCTGTCCGCCAGCAAGCCAATTTTCTTTGCCATCTATTGTATTAGATGCACTACCCAACGCATTTCTCCACCTGATTCTCTAAATCAAATCATGGCACAAGTTGGGTTAGTCGTTAAGTGTAGTTTGCTGTGCTTTAGCTCTTAT
>JBGCEA010000304.1:0-4845 GCA_045105915.1 Nitratireductor sp. | reverse complement strand
GCAATGGTTCTACTATCAATTGAAATGCCTGTAATACCTTCTGGCATTTCACCTAACGGCCGCCCTTGCATGGCAGCAATCAGTGCATCACTTTCCCAAAGCAAATCTTCCATTAAGCGCCCTCACCATAAGGTTTGCCGCCATGCTCGCTCAAAGCGCGTCTCACGACTTCATGATCTGAAAACGCCAAAACCTTATCGCCAACAATTTGCCCAGGTTCATGCCCTTTACCAGCAACAACCAAACAATCGCCCTCTTGCAAGTTAGAAATACAATGAAAAATAGCTTCTTCTCTATCGCCAATTTCTAATGCGGTTGGTGCGCCCTTCATGACTTGCGCGCGAATAGCGCCAGCATTTTCTGTACGTGGGTTATCGTCGGTTACAACCACAACATCTGCAAGGCGCTGTGCAATTTCACCCATGATCTCACGCTTGCCTGCATCTCTATCCCCCCCACAGCCAAATACGCAATATACTTTGCCAGTGGTGAAAGGACGAAGTGATAAGATCACATGCTCAAGCGCTTCAGGCTTATGCGCATAATCTACATAGCATGGTGCTTTGTCTTTTGAGTAGCCAACAAGTTCTAATCTGCCAGGCGCACCTTGTAGCGTTTGCAATGCATTAATTGCAGCTTTTGGCTCTGCGCCCGTTGCAATAGCAAGACCACAAGCCACTAATGCATTTTGCATTTGAAAATCGCCAGCTAGCGGAAATTTAACACGATATATTTTGTCTTCATGTGTGATTTCTGCAACCTGATTAAAGCGCTCATGCTCTAGGCGCTTTAGGCTCAAATAAGTGCCGTTCTGCCCTGTTGTTAAAACCTTCAAGCCTGCATCTTTAGCAATTTGAATGCATTTATCTGACCATTCATCATCAGCGCAAATAATGGCAGGCGCGCCCTTAGCTAGAAGCTCTTTGAACAAACGCATTTTTGATTCAAAATAATGCTCAACCGTTGGATGATAATCCATATGATCGCGCCCAAGATTGATAAAAGCGCCAGCCGCCAATTTGACGCCATCAAGCCTATGTTGATCTAAGCCATGAGATGATGCTTCCATAGAAGCATGGGTGACACCCTCATCTTGTAGTTCTGCCAATAATTTGTGTAACGATACAGGATCAGGCGTTGTGAGAGATCCATAATCATTTCTGGTGGGCGACACCACACCTGTAGTGCCAATACTCGCAGCTTGCATATCGCAGCTAGCCCAAATTTGACGTACAAATGAAGCAATAGAAGTTTTTCCAGCCGTGCCAGTAACCGCAACGATTGTACTTGGTTGGCGCTCAAAAAAAGTTGCGCTCATATATGCCAAAGCGTTGCGAGGATCTTCAACGGCTAAAAATGGAATATCAAAATTAGATAGATCAGCGTCTTTATGCGTTAAAATAGCAACTGCGCCATTTTCAATGGCTTGTGGAATATACTTAGCGCCATCCACACCCACACCTTTTAACGCAGCAAAAACATAGCCCATTTTAACTTCGCGCGAATTTGCCGTTAAACCCACAACATCAATCGCATCAAAATCATGCTTTTGATCTTTAGAAGAAATCGCTTGCGCATTTTCTTGCTTATCGTTGAACAAAGCGCTCAGCTTCATATCATCTGCCTTTAAATTATATAATCCCAACAATACCTGAATCAGTACTTAGCAGACATGATATCTAAATCTGAACCAAATTGTGGCTGAATGCCTAAAATCGGTGCAGCGCGGCGAACAATATTTGCAATCATAGGCGCCGCATTGCGTCCTGCAGTTGCACTTGGCGCGCCTTCTTCTGGTTTTGGCTCATCAATAAAGGTCAAAACCACATATTTTGGGTCATTCATAGGAAAAGCCGCCAAAAATGCATTAAACCTAACATCTGAAGAATATTGCCCGTTTACAACTTTTTCTGCAGTGCCAGTTTTGCCCCCAACCCAATATCCAGGAATATCTGAGCGACGCCCAGAACCAGATTCAACATTCAGTCTAAACAAATAGCGCATAGCAGCACTGGTTTGAGGTTTAATCACTTGCTTTGCTAGGCTTTCTGCCTGAATTTTAGAGCGCGGAAAAATTGTTGGCGGAATAAGTTTGCCACCATTTATAAGCGCAGCGCCAGCAACGGCTGTTTGCAGAGGTGTTGTGGTAACACCATGACCATAAGAAATAGTCACTGAATCAATTGGTTTCCATTTTTCACGAGAAGAAGGTGTCGCCACCTCAGGAAGTTCTAAATCCATACGCGTTAGCAAACCCATACGCGTTAAAAACTCTTTGTGATTTTCAACACCAACAACACCAGCCATTTTAGCTGTGCCAATGTTTGAAGAATAAATGAAAACCTCAGGCACACTCAACACTCTGCGCTGTGCATGAAAATCGTTAATCGTAAAACCGCCAATTCTCATTGGCTTGGTCGCATCAAATTTGCTTTTCATGTTCACCGCGCCGTGATCTAAAGCCATAGCAGTTGTAAACGCCTTAAAGGTAGAGCCCATTTCAAATACGCCAGCCGACATGCGGTTTAAATTTTGCTTCTTCAAAGCTTCTGCTGGTCTATTTGGGTTATAATCAGGCAAAGAGGCCATAGCGATAATCTCGCCAGTATTCACATCAAGCACCACTGCACCCGCAGCAATTGCTTTATAGCGCTCCATCGCCTTTTCAAGTTCATCATGCACAAAGTGCTGAACGCGTAAATCGATTGACATTTTAACAGGCTCATCTTTTGCAACACTGCCAAAACCAGCCGCGCGCAAATCTTTCAAGCCTCTATCATCAATATACTTTTCCGCGCCCGCAATGCCAACATTATCAATGTTTACATGGCCCACCAAATGCGAAACCGTATTTGCTTTTGGATAAAAACGGCGTGTTTCTTTTTTAAAACCAATGCCTGGCACACCAAGCTCTAAAATTTGCGCTTGCTGAATAGGCGTCAATTCGCGCTTTAGCCACACAAAACCAGCTTTGCTAGACAATTTGGTATGCACTTGTTCAAAATCAAGTTCTGGCAACACAGTCGATAAAAGCTCAACCGCCTCATCAACATCTACAATTCGGCGCGGCTCACCATATAAAGAAGCCGTGTTAATATCGGTTGCAAGCGTAACGCCATTTCTATCCACCAAATCTGGTCTTCTTGCCATAATGGTCTGATCTTGCGTTGCTAAGCGTGTCACCTTTGAAGGGTCTGCAAAACCAAGCTGAACTAAGCGCCCACCAATCACAGCATAAACTAGGCCAATAATTAAAAGGCCAAGTGTAATGCGCGAGCGTGACTGCGCAGTTGCAGTTTTCTTCAAACCATCAAGCGCAACATAAGAAGCGTCTTTTCGAGAATATTTGCCAATTTGCTTTTGCTTTACCCATGGAAGAAACTTCATTGTGCCGCTCCTGTTTCTTTTTGGGTTGCGCCAGTTGCAATCGATCTATCTGGATCAATCAAATCTGCAATGCCAATCGATGGCACTTTTTTAGGCGTAAACAACTTTTCTGGCACATCTTCAACGCTGCCAATATTCTCAGACTTTAAAATATCTAAACCCAATTCATCGCGATATTGCTTTACCAATGATTCCAGCCTCTTTGGGCTTGTAAGCAATGCCCAATCAGCCTTTAAAACATCTATCAGCTCTTGCTCTTTTTTAATTTTAGCTTCCAACTTTGCCACCCGATCAAGTGCCATTTCAGAATCGTGCTTTATTTTATAAGTCAAAGCAGCACCGCCAAGCAGCAGGCCAATCATCAAAATATCAAAAGGTCTAAGCAAAATAATAACTTTCTTTAAATCAGCTCTCTAAGAGCTTTAAATTAGGCAATCCAAAAATAGACAAATCAGGTTTACGCGCTTCAATATCTAGGCGTGTTCCAAAACGAAGTTTTGCAGAACGAGAACGAGGATTTATCTCGCACTCCTCTTTTGTGGCACTCAAAGCACCACGCTTTGTTTGGTGAAAAGTTGGCGCTTCAATGGTGATTTCAGGCAAATGACGCGACCCAGAAGAACCGCCCGTTCTGCTAGAAAAAAAGCGCTTCACAATTCTGTCTTCTAGAGAGTGAAACGTCACAACAACCAACCTACCACCCGGCTTTAAAGCGCGCTCTGCGCCAAGCAGCGCATGGCACAACTCTTCTAATTCTTGATTTACAAAAATACGCAGCGCCTGAAAGCTTCTAGTAGCTGGATGAATCTTATCAGTTGGTCTGCGGCCAATGGTTTTTTCAATCAAATTTGCAAGTTGTAAAGTAGAGGTAAAAGTTCCAGATTTACGCGCGTCAATAATGGCGCGCGATATACGGCTTGCTTTCTTCTCTTCGCCCAAAATGCCAATAACACGCGTTAGCGGTTGTTGATCTGCATTATTCACAACATCAGCAGCACTCACGCCAGACTGCGCCATGCGCATATCAAGGGGACCATCTTTTTGAAAAGAAAACCCACGCCCCGACTGATCTAACTGCATAGAAGATACGCCAATGTCTAAAACGACACCGTCAAGCTGCACATCTAAATCAGCGGCAACATCGCCAAGATTAGAAAACCGATCTTGCACCAAATTCAATGCGCCATTAGAAGCCGCCACCAAATCTTGACCATTTGCAACGGCATCAGGGTCGCGATCAAGTGCAATAACATTTGCTCCCAAACCCATAATAGCCTTAGTATATCCGCCAGCACCAAATGTGCCGTCTAAATGAACTTCCCCTGAAGTCGGACTTAAAGTCTTCAGAACCTCGTTGAGCATAACAGGAATATGTGGCAAGGGTCCGCCAGCAGCAACGCCATCATTTGCATTCAAGCTCATGTCGCTGCTCTTGCTCATATTCCTTACTCTCCTGAT
>JBGCEA010000303.1:0-7629 GCA_045105915.1 Nitratireductor sp. | reverse complement strand
TATACATTCTGTTTCGTGGGAAAGAAGAACTCCCAACACATTTACCGATCCAGAAAAGCTTATTGAAGAATTGAGAAACATCTCAAAACAAGGTTACGCGCTCGATTTAGAAGAATTCATGGAAGGCATGGTTGCGATTGCCGTTCCTGTGATTGATTCAAAAGGAAACTTTTCAGGAGCGCTCGCCATTCACGGCCCATCGGTTCGCCTAAGCAGAGACAATCTATTGGCAAGCAAAGACATCTTAATTGATGGTGCAAATAGGCTGCAAAAACTAACCTTTGAACTTAATGATGATCAAGTTGAATAACGCGCTTATATAAAGCGCGCCAATCTAAACGCCTCTAAGTAATCAGAGGCGTTTTAAGCTCTAGGACTGCATGCAAACTTGGTTACGCCCTTTTGACTTTGCTTTGTAAAGCAACTCATCTGTGCGTTCGATAATAGAATGTGTGGTGTCGCTTTCTACTAGCTTTGCAAGACCAAAAGAAGAAGAAACAGTACCGATAGATTTTTTACCATTTATGGTCACAAGATCACTTGCGGCAAGTTTCTTACGCAATTTTTCCAATTGCCCATGCGCTGTTTCAATATCAGTGTCTGCAAAAATAATAGCAAATTCCTCGCCACCATATCGCGCAACACATTGACTGCCAGTTGCACATTCTTCTAGCAAAGAAGAGAAGTATTTAAGCACCGCATCGCCAACCAAATGACCATAATTATCGTTCAACTGCTTAAAGTGATCCAAATCTGCAATCGCCAAACAAAGTGTATGCCCCTCTTCGCGTGCTTTCTTCATGGTTTTAGTAAGCATTTCATCGAAATACCTTCTATTACCAATATTGGTCAGAGGATCTTTTAAGGCTCTATCTTGTGTTTTTTCTAATTCAGTTAGAATAACGTCCATGCTCTTTTTAGATTGTTCAAGCTTGTCATAAGCGTCAGTTGCTTGCTCTCTAAAGGTCGCATTTTCTTTTAAAAGACTTGAAATGATACGTTTAAAGTCTTCTGGAACAGTAGCTGAAGATATTTGCTTATCAGCTTCATCTAAGCTGCTAGAATGAGTGTTTGAAGATTCAAGATGCCCATTAACCGCTTGCATGATGGTTTTAAGTTCAGCTTGTAGCGCATCGCCTTGATCGCTTACATTGTGGCTTGGGTCTATATAGTCGACATACAATTTACCAAATTCGCTTGGGTTAAATGCAACCCCCCTATCCATCAACCTTTGGACTTCGCTCACCAAGCCTTTATCTGCTTTTGTGACGTAAGAATACCAAGTCTCATAGCTATTTGGAACCAGAGGCGTTTTAAACTTGTCCGCCAGATTATAGACTTCAACAGCAGTTGTTTTATTAATTTCCAAAGTAACTTCGCGCTTTGCAACAAAGCCATCATTTGGGTTTTGCGACTGAGCCGCTTGGTCTTTTAATTGACTTCTCAATTTATTAATTCCTCTAACCAGTATTTTCAATTGAAGCAGCAGGCATAATGCCGTCTGACATTACTTCTTCTTCAACTTCCTGCACGACTTCACTAGCGCCCAAATTCGATGCATTATTGCTAAGTGCGATTAAGTTTTTAAGCTGTTCTTGCAGCTCACTGTTTCTTGCTCGCAAATGTTCTAATTCATTAAAGACCTTTTGAGTTTTTTCTTCTTCTAAGGCCTCTAATTCTGTTTTAAATTTTTCATTCTCTTCTTTCAAAACATCGTAATGCCCTGCAAAAACAGAATTCACTTTACTTTCAAGATGTGAGATTTTTTTCTTCAAGCCAGTCACAGCTTCACTGCTCACACCGGCATCATCACTTTGCACGTCACCTCCAGCAGCCTCTTTCTTCTTTCCAGAAAGAAACGAGAGCGGTACACCAACAGCAAATGCATAAAGGAAATAAGCACCCAATGGATAAAGCGTTGGACGCAGGTCAACAAAACCAAGATTATAAACACCGCCAAATAACGCCAAAACAGAACCATAGCTCAGCAGCTTGCCCAATAGGCCAGCTACCGTTTTAACAAGCGCTAACTTGCTTCTTTTAGGTTTTGGTGAAACTTCTAGATCCAAATCGTCTTGTTTGGCCATGCTACGAAAATCCTCAAATGAATACTGACTTGCAACGGCCATACGCATCGCAAGAATTACACATTACATTGTGACAGAAAAACATCTCGGATATTCGAGTAGTGAATTGCATCATGCAGTTGGCGATAAGTAATTCGCCATTCACAATACAACTTTACACTATAGGTTATTAACAAATGCTAAAATTGCTCATAGTTATAGTAATATATAATCTAATTTTAATGAATATCTCAAATAGAAAGGGCCACATCATCGCTGATGTGACCCAAATATTCAGAGGCCGCTATAGCTAAAGGCAGCCGAATTTTGCTACAAATTTAATCAAGATATTTAGGAACACTGAGGTCTTGAGTAAATGTGTATACAAGCTGATAACACCATGAAGTCACGATTTTGGGGAACCAAATAGAATCTACGATGCAGGCATGAGAAGAGAAAACTCAGGCTTGTAGAAAATATTATTAAAGGTGTTGTGAAATCAATCCGAGACCGGCGCAGTTACAGACCTCATGTCCAAAGAGCTGAATACCTCTTTCCGCAAGACAGGCTTACCATTCCATTTCTTAATTTTTTATGAAATTTTTCAATGTTCTATCAGCTTCGCGTAAGATAATTAATTTAGTTTAAAAAAAACATCCACGCACCGAGAGTTTAGCATGCAAAGGCCTTTAAGTTTTATACTAAAACCAACTCTGCTTATATTTGCTCTAGCAGGCATGCACATAGCGCCTAGTAAAGCGCTCGCAAAAACGTCTTGCTTTGCAAAAAGCTTTTACCAAGGCAACACTGCCAATTGTTCAAAAACAAAAAGCATGCACTCTATCTATAGTAAAACGCCAACGCGTTCAGTTAAGAAAAAAGGTGCTAATTTTGCAAAGCGAAATAACAATAATACAATTAGACTTTTACAAAAAAAGCAATTTCCAAACTTAATGCAAATTTCGGGTGGACAACTCTCGCACGCAATAACAATTCAAAGTTCAGCGATCAGCGCAAATGCAGCAAAGGTAGCGCAATTGCCCACAAGCGCCGCGCTTCACATAAGGTGTATAAATAACAAAACATCTGTTCTGTTTGATTTTCCAGACACGATGGTAAGCGCAAAAGGCAACACACGCGCAACCGCAGAAGTTTTATACGCCTTAGATAAAGGCAAAGACCATTTGCTCGGCCTTTCTATTTCAAATGAAAGCAACATTTTAGGCTTATGGAATGGCAATGCGGCTGTTCCATTTACGAAAAAATTATTTGGGAAATCTGAGCTGAAATTAAATGCGTGGAACCCACAAGGCGTTGAATCAATTTATCGCTTTAACATCTCAAATTTAGAGACAGCAATTGTCGATCTTAGGAATGCCTGCAATTGGTAAAAGCCTTTACTTTTAACTGCGCTTCATTTGCATGTCGCGCACATCTTCTATGCTCATAAACTCTAGTTTCATAACAAGCACTTCATGCACTACCTTCTTGCCAAGTCTCTCATTCAGGTCTTTTAAAAGCTGCTCCTGAAATTTGTCTGTATCAAAAGTACCAAGCTTTAAAAGGTCCATATCTTCATTTTTATAAATAGAAGATAAGATAATATCTTTAAAAATATACTCTAGCGGAACAACCATGTCCTTGACCATTTTTTGGTCAATTGTATAGCCAGCACTTAGTAACAAATAACCAGAAACCGATCCCTCTCGAAGCATAGATATCGACATCGGATCAATTTTTACAAAATCTAAATCACCAAAATAAGCGCCGGCAGATTCTTTTCCATCTTTGTTTTGCTCATCACTCTTCATACCGCTAAAAAACAAAACTGAGCCAGATAATAGTGCCGCAACCCAAATACCTGCAAATAGAATTTTAATCATAACGCTGGCCACACACTATAAGTGCTATCGCCATCGGCATCTTTCATGGCAGTGCTAATCGTTTCAGCCACTTCGCCAATTGCATCCATTCTGCGTTTTAGCAAACTTGCATTTTCTAAGAGCATTGCTTTTATGGATTTGATTTTTTCTACCAAATCATTGTTTTGGCCTTGGCCTAATGCACCTTTTCCAAATCTGCTGAGTTGCGTGTAGAGTTGAATTTTTTGTCCAGCCACACCTTCAAGTGCTTTAAAGTTTCCAAGCTTTAAGAGCTCTTTTTCTTCATCCAGCAATCGTTCTAAATTATTTATGATCAAACCCAAGCCGCTTTGCGCTTCAGCGCGCATGCCAGTACTGCCACCTGCATATGCAGGTACATCACTTTGTCTTTGCAAAGCCGCCTCGTTTTGCGAGCCGTTATACTGAAAATGCGCCTCAGTCATAAGACAAAACCTTCAACCCTTAAACCATTTTACCAATACTAAGGCTGCCACTTTGAGCAATCTGTTTTGATATGGCTTCTGTCAAAACCGAATTAATAAAATCTCCCTGCACGCCATCACCAAAAACCTTGCTATTGCTTGTTGAAAGCATTTCGCCAACAAACTGAGAAACAACAACAGATTCAAATTCTGACTTTACTTTTGCAGCATGCAATTCTTGTTTTGAAAGCGTATTATCGGTGCCAGTTAGCAAGTCTTTAAAAGAAGCAGCATTTGGCGTTAGCCCCATAGCGCTTGTCTCGCGCTGCAAAGACATAGATTTCAGCGCAAATTGCGCAGAAATGGAATTAATAGAACCGATCGTATCGCCCATTTTCATTACCCAAATTGCAAGAATATAGCCTTAAAACTATGCTTTGAAGCTTGCGCGAAACTTGCAACAGCAAGGCGTTTAAAATATTTCATTCACTAATTTCACCAATTCAAGATGAAACAAAAACAAGATATCATCTCCAATAAAGATCAATAAAAAGATACCGCCACCAATAACAAATGGCGCTGAAACAAAGTAGATAGGCACAGCTGGCGTTAGCTTATTAATAAGGCCTGCAACCAAATTCATAATGACCGCATACACTAAAAATGGAGCGCATAAGCGCATCATAGTACTAAAAAACGAATTAAGATTATCAACAAGGTTTTCTGTAAAAAGCGAAACATCAATGCCAGCGCCAACAGGAAAAACAGTAAACGAATCTGCCATGCCAAAAATAAAATGCATATGCATGCCGCTTGAAAACATTATGGTAAGCGCCGCAATATTGAGTGTGCTAGACAAAACAGTAGAGGGCTGCGTGTCACCAATTGGCGTACCTGGAATGGGGTTTAAACCAATAATTTGAGTAACGAACTCGCCCAAAAAAGATAGCGCCATAAACAAAAAGCGAATGGGCAGAGCTAAAACAGCACCAACTGCCATTTCAACACCTATAAGCCCTAGCAAGATACTGGGCTCAATGGTTGTGCCAAAGTTTAAATTATTATCTAAAATAAATGCAATGCAAACGGTTAGAGCAAAGGCAATATAAAGACGAAATTGCATAGGCACTTGCGCACCAGAAAAGCCCGGCAATATCATAACCCAACTGGCAGTTCTGGCAAAAACCAAAAACAAACCAATGAGTGATACACCATAAAGGGTCATCTTATATCGCTCACTCTTCTATCGAGCCGATCACTTGCACGTCCATACCGCGTGCAATTTCAAGGTTCGACAAAACCTGCATTGTAGGAAAAATACGCTCAATAATCATGCGCACATATTTTCGAGCTTCTGGAGAGGTAGTAAGACCAAATCTATGGCGCTCACCTACATGCTTATTAATCACAGCCTTAGCTTTTGTACCAAACTCTTCCAGATCTTCTGCGCTCATTTTAAATTCAGAAATTTCGCCCCTTGCATCGCGCACCAATGCATCGGCAAATGCTTTATCCCATTTGGAGCCAAGGCGAACCAATTTGAGTTTACCATCTTGCACCAATTCACCACATATTTGCTGCGCCATGCGCGTGCGCACATGTTCTACTATTTGTTCGCCCCGCTTAGAATATGGTGCAACTTCAGCAATGGCTTCTAAAAGCTGATTAACATTGCGAACAGAAATTCTATCAGCAAGTAACAATTTAAATACGGCCTGCAATCCAGAATACGTTAAGTGCGTTGGTACAATTTCTTCAACCAAGCGCGCATATTCTTTGTCCAAGCCATCAATAATAATGCGCATATCTTTGTATGAGAACAATTGCGATAAGTTGTTTTTCACCACTTCGCTAACATGGGTTAGCACTTGTGATAAAACATCAATGGGTTGGAAACCAAGTTGGCTAAGTTCTTTTTTATGCACATCAGGAAATAACCACGCCTTTGCGCCATAAGCAGGCTCAACATAATCGTTAAATGGGATATGCGATGGCGGCGCTTTTGAGCCATCGCTCACAACCATAACTTCTGTTAGCGAAACATGGGCAGACGCCACGGTTGTTCCAAAAATTTTAATCTCATAAACATTTGGCGCAACGCTCATACTATCAGTGAGTTTTACCTCTGGTATAATAAAGCCATAAGTTGTTGCAAATTTTTTGCGCATGCGCGAAACGCGATAGCCCATTTCACCGCGCTCACCAATCAGCCTTGCGCTTAATTGCTTACCCAAAACAATTTCAATTTCTGGCACTTCCATAGAAGTTTTTATTGAATCTTGTTTATCAGCAATTTCTTCTTTTTCTTTTTCGCTTTCTTGCTGTTGCACTTTTGCAGCTGCTTCTGCCGTTCGCCTTGGAATAATATAGGCCACTGCACACATAGCCACAGCCAAACCAAAGAAAGGCACAAATGGCATCCCTGGGCTTAACGACAAAAATGCTAAAAGAGAGGCAGCAAGATAGAGCGCTTTTGGATAATTGAGCATCTGCCCAAAAACAGCTTTTTCAGTTGATTCGCGTGTGCCAACTTTTGAAACCAAAAGACCAGAAGCCAGCGATACTACAAGCGCTGGGATTTGCGACACCAATCCATCACCAACTGACAATCTGGTATAAACATCTGCAGCTGCGCCAATATCCATATCATGGCGAAACGCACCAATAATAATGCCACCAACAATGTTTACTGCCGTAATGATAAGACCAGCAATCGCATCGCCGCGAACGAATTTTGACGCTCCATCCATAGAACCAAAGAATGTACTTTCTTCTTCAAGTTCGTGCCGTCTGGCTTGTGCTTCACGATCATCTAAAAGACCTGCAGATAAATCTGCATCAATCGCCATTTGTTTACCTGGTATCGCGTCTAGCGTAAAGCGCGCGCCAACCTCTGCAATTCTGCTGGCACCTTTTGTAATAACAACAAAGTTCACGGTCACTAGAATGATAAAAACAATCACACCAATTACAAAATCGCCACTCATGACAAAATTTGCAAAGCCATTAATCACACTTCCAGCTGCTTCTGGGCCCATTTGCCCATTCGCCAAAATTAGCCGTGTTGTAGAAATGTTGAGAGCCAACCTTATCATGGTGGCAACAAGCAAAATGGTGGGAAAAGAAGAAAAATCTAATGGCTTTTTAATCCATAAGGCAACCATCAAAATAAGCACAGAGAATGCTATTGAAAAGGCCAATCCAAAATCTACCAGCCATGTAGGCATTGGCAAAAATAAGACCGACAAAATGACCAAA
>JBGCEA010000302.1:0-3045 GCA_045105915.1 Nitratireductor sp. | reverse complement strand
CGGCGGGCAGCTTCGTTCCTTAAGTAATTATACAGGCAGTTTAATGGCTTTGGCTTCAACAACACAAAATGTAGAAAAAGAGTTGGCGCATTCTAGCGCAGCTCCGTCTTCTGCTATGCCAAAAGACTTTTACGAACTGCTCAAACCACGCGTTATGTCGCTGGTTGTTTTTACGGCTATTGCAGGCCTTTTATTAGCGCCAACTAGCATAAACCCGTTCATTGGCGCTATTGCTATATTGTGCATTGCCATTGGGGCTGGCGCTTCTGGTGCGCTTAACATGTGGTACGATGCAGACATCGACGCCGTTATGAGCCGCACAGCAAAACGCCCAATACCTGCAGGCAAATTAAGCGCAAAAGAAGCGCTCTCTTTTGGCCTTGTTTTATCTTTCTTATCAGTCTTCACTTTAGGTGTTCTGGTAAACTGGGTGTCAGCCGCATTGCTTGCATTCACTATTTCCTTGTATGCCGTGATCTACACAATGTGGCTAAAGCGCTCGACACCCCAAAACATTGTAATTGGCGGTGCGGCTGGTGCATTTCCGCCAGTTGTTGGCTGGGCAGCGGTAACAGGCACTGTGCCACTAGAAAGCATCATTCTTTTTGCAATCATCTTTATTTGGACACCGCCGCACTTTTGGGCGCTGGCGCTGTTTAAAGCAAAAGACTATGGCGATGTTGGCGTGCCAATGATGCCAAATGTTGTTGGCAATCGCTCAACCCAAAATCAAATTCTAGCCTATTCTGTATTGTTAGCACCCCTTGGTGTGGTGCCTTACTTTATGGGTTTTGCAGGCATCACATATGGTGTTGTTTCAGCTTTGTTTGGCATTGGCTTTTTATGGTTTGCTTACAAATGTTGGAAAATGCCATCACAAGATAAAAAAATGCTTCCAGCCAAAAAGCTGTTTGGTTTTTCTATCCTGTATTTATTTGTTCTTTTTGGTGTTTTGATCGCTCAAGCACTTGCTAGCAAAATTTTTAATTTAGCGATTTAGGTGACCCATGAGTAAGCTCGAAGAAATTGAACTAACAGAAAAGCAAAAGAAAGCACGTAGTTCGCGCAATAAAGCTATTGCCTTTATTTTAGCTGCGCTTGTGCTCGTTTTCTATCTTGCAACAGTTTTCAAATTTGGTCCAAATCTAATCACCAACCGTCCTTTATAAACAAACACAATAGGCACCCATTTAATGACACAACAAACCACATCACAAAAAAACGCTAAACTGGAGAAGGGTTCTAACACGAACAATTCTAAAGTTGCGCTTATGTGCTTGTCGCTTGTTGCTGGCATGGGTGGCTTGGCTTATGCCTCTGTTCCGCTATACGAATTGTTTTGCCAAGTAACAGGCTATGGTGGCACCACACAAACTGCCGCAACAATGGATGGCATAAAAGCATCTGACATCGACATGAAAGTTCGTTTTGATGCGAATATTTCTGCCGATCTTGGTTGGGACTTTAAGCCAATGCAGCGTGAGGTGAACATTAAAGCGGGTGAACAAGCCCAAATTGCTTATTTAGCAACCAACACATCAAATGAGCCGCTAACAGGCACTGCGACGTTTAACGTAACTCCGCAATCTGCTGGCGCTTATTTTAACAAAATGGAATGTTTTTGTTTTACACAAACAACTCTTAAACCAGGCGAAAGCTTGGAAATGCCAGTGGTCTTCTTTGTCGATCCTGAGATTGTCTTAGAAAATGAAACACGTAACGTGCGTTCAATTACACTGTCATATACTTTCTATCCAAGTGAACCAACTGTACAACCAGTTGCAAATTTGGAAAAAACAACACCTACAAAAAGTTCATTGAACTGATTGTAGGATAATATTTTAAACTAACGGTTTGTCACACATTGGGACAAACAAATCGGGAGCTGAAAATGGCTGATGCCCATAAAGTAAATCATGACTATCATATTATCGACCCATCTCCGTGGCCGTTAATTGGATCAATTGGCGCGTTGCTAATGGCAATTGGCGCTGTTGGTCTTATGCGTTTCTTCAACTTGCAAAATCAACGTGATGGCGCGCCAGACGAAGCTGCAGAATTCTTGCTTTTTGGCGTCAACCTTGCAGGACCATGGATATTCATCATTGGTCTTTTGATCGTGCTCTACACCATGTTTGCATGGTGGTCTGACACAATTAAAGAAAGCCATGCTGGCGATCACACAAAGGTGGTTCAAATTCACCTACGTTATGGCATGTTCCTTTTCATCGCTTCAGAAGTAATGTTCTTTGTGGCATGGTTCTGGGCATTCTTTGATGCAAGCATCTACACAGATGAAGCAATTCAGTTTGCACGTACAGAATATTCTGGCGCTGTATGGCCGCCAAAAGGCATCGAAGTTCTAGACCCGCTTCACTTACCATTGTTTAACACAATCATCTTGTTGCTTTCAGGCACAACAGTTACTTGGGCGCACCATGCTCTTATTCATGGTCAGCGTGACATGCTAAAATGGATGCTATTCATTACTGTAGCGCTTGGCGTGTTGTTCTCTTACGTTCAGTTCTATGAGTACGCACATGCACCATTTGACTTCTCAGGCTCAATCTATGGCGCAACATTCTTCATGGCGACAGGCTTCCATGGCTTCCACGTTCTTGTGGGTACCATCTTCCTGTTCATCTGCTTGCTACGTGCAATGAAAGGCCACTTTAAACCAGAGAAGCACTTTGGTTTCGAAGCTGCTGCTTGGTACTGGCACTTTGTTGATGTTGTGTGGCTATTCTTGTTCTTCGCGATCTACATTTGGGGATCATGGGGCGCAACTTACGCAGCACACTAATTTGAACAAAATTTCAATATTTAAGGCGGCTCTCAGTTCACTGTGGGCCGCTTTTTAGTTTAAGGTTTCATTTATGCGTTTTTCTACTTTTCTCATTCTTGCTTGCATGGCTGGCGGCATTGCCTTTTTGTCTAGCCTTGGCTTTTGGCAATTGCAGCGCCTTAGCTGGAAAGAAGATCTAATTGCAAAAGTTGAAAGTAGAAGAGAGGCCGCGCCAATATCCCTTAGTGAGGTTGAGCGCG
>JBGCEA010000301.1:0-4118 GCA_045105915.1 Nitratireductor sp. | reverse complement strand
TGGCAAGCCCCAGAATATTGCTAATGCTTTTTGTCGTTTTTTCATTCGCTATTGTTTTGTTTTTAGACTGGCTTAGCCCAATGGCGGTTGAATACGCCTCATTTAAAATATTGTTTGTAACAGCATCTATGTGCCTTGCCTCAGCTCTACTGTTTGGTTGGCGCGGCTTTAGAAGAACAGCCATAGGACTTGAATGTTTAGCGGCAGGTTTTTTGCTGCTCATTCCAGTTTTAATATCAACTTATCTTGCGATGTCGCTTAATTTGCCTTTGGCAGATAAAGAGTTAGCCGCCATGGATTTAGCGCTGGGCATAGATTGGCTAGCATTCATGAATTGGGTAAATGCAAATCCGCTCATCGCAAAAATATTAGACTATTCATACAATAGCTTCATGCCGCAATTAATGCTTGTGCCTCTTATTTTATGCCTATTAAAAATGCCAGAACGTGGCATTGCCTTTGTCGCTGGTTATGCGTTGCTTTGCTTTATCTCAAGCGTAATATGCATTTGGTATCCTGCGCTTGGCACCTATACATTTTATAATATTGTCCCAAGCGATGTGCCTAACATTAATTCAGAATTTGGCTATCTTTTCCTAGATCAATTTAATGCCGTTCGTAGCAATCCAGATTTTGTTTTAAATGTTCAAAAGGCTGCAGGCATTGTCACATTCCCATCTGTTCATGCTGGCACGGGTTGCTTGCTCATTTGGGCAACATGGGCAATTCCATATTTTAGATATCCGTTTTTCGTGGTGAATGCACTCATGTGTGTTGGCGCAGTTTCGCAGGCAAATCACTATGTTGTAGATGTTGTTGCTGGTGCTGGCATTGCAGCGCCAACAGCTGCAATTGTAAGTTTTGTATTTTTGAAAAGACACAAAACCCCAAATTCGAATATTGGCAATATTATAGCGCAAGCCTAGAGAATTAAATTTGGCAATTTTGACATTACAAATTTCAGCTTTTATTTGCTTACGCGCCTAAGGGTCAAATTTATGCGCCCCTCATTCTTTAAAAGCGTAGATGTGCCAGGATAAATTTTATCAACGCCATGAAATGCCAATCGCGCTTCACCGCCAAGCACAACAACATCGCCGCTATTAAGTTTAAAAGACTTTGTTTTTCCAGAGCGCGTTTGAGTGCCTATTCTAAACAGGCATGAATCGCCAAGCGAAACAGAAACAACAGGCGTTGTTAAATCGGTTTCATCATTGTCTTGGTGCAAACCCATTTTTGCATTTGCATCATAAAAATTAATCAAACACGCCTCAGGCTCTATTGGCGCATCCACAACACTTTCCCATAATTTTAAGAGTTGCTCTGGAATAGCCGGCCATGCTTTGCCACTTCTTGGATGGTGATCTTGATACCGATACCCTTTACTTGCATCGCTTACCCAGCCAAGCGCGCCGCAATTGGTCATTTTAACGCTCAAAGATTTTCCAGTTTTTGGCATAGTGGGCGTATAAAGCGGCGCTTGGCGCACAATTTCACGAATCTCATCGACTAAAGTTCGCTGAGCAACAATATCATAAAAATTTGGCAAGAACTGAGCGCCATTTACATTCATTTGCATCTAAATTTATGTCCTTATTAGCGCGTAGTTTTCAAGTTTTTTGACAAAATACAATTAAAACGACCTGTTTTTCTATTTTTTTTGCAAAAAATGCAAAAACTAAGCATTTTCAATGATTCAATCCTTGCAGGCGGCTTTATGCCTCCTTATATACGCCGCAACGCTCTAATAGTTTCGTGTTAGGGCATGTTATTAATCCAAACAGGTTCTACATCAGAATGCCGGCCATGGGGGCTTTGTGGGTTCTAGTAGTTCGCTAACAGGAGACTATAAATGGCTAAAGTTATTGGTATCGATCTCGGCACCACCAACTCATGTGTTGCTGTCATGGACGGCAAAGAAGCAAAAGTAATTGAAAACGCTGAAGGTGCAAGAACAACACCTTCAATGGTTGCATTTGGCGAAGATGGCGATCGTCTTGTTGGTCAGCCAGCAAAACGCCAAGCGGTAACAAATCCGCAAAACACGCTATATGCTGTTAAGCGTCTAATTGGTCGTCGTTTCGATGACAAAGCGATCAAAAAAGATAAGGACCTAGTTTCATACAACATTGTTAAAGCCGACAATGGTGATGCATGGGTTGAAGCAGGTGGCGACAAGCACTCTCCATCACAAATCTCAGCGATGATTCTTCAAAAGATGAAAGAAACTGCTGAAGGTTATTTAGGCGAAAACGTTGATCAAGCGGTTATCACAGTACCTGCTTATTTTAACGATGCACAAAGACAAGCAACAAAAGACGCTGGTAAAATTGCTGGCCTTGAAGTGCTTCGTATTATCAACGAGCCAACAGCCGCTGCACTTGCTTATGGTCTAGACAAATCTGAAGGCGGCACAATTGCTGTTTACGATTTGGGTGGTGGTACTTTTGATGTATCAATCCTAGAAATCGGCGATGGTGTTTTTGAAGTTAAGTCAACCAATGGTGATACACTACTTGGCGGTGAAGACTTTGACATGCGCTTGGTAGATTACTTTGCAGATGAGTTCAAAAAAGAACAATCTGTAAATCTAAAGAAAGATCCAATTGCTCTGCAGCGTTTGAAAGAAGCAGCAGAAAAAGCAAAGATCGAACTTTCTTCTACAAGCCAAACAGAAGTGAACCTGCCTTATATTACTGCAGACGCATCTGGCCCAAAACACTTAACAATGAAATTGACGAGAGCAAAATTCGAATCTCTAGTTGATGATTTTGTAAAGCGCACAATTGGCCCAATGAAAGCAGCTCTAAAAGACGCTGGTATTAAAACTGGCGAAATTGATGAAGTTGTTTTGGTTGGTGGTATGACACGCATGCCTAAAATCCAAGAAACTGTAAAAGAGTTCTTTGGTAAAGAGCCACACAAAGGTGTGAACCCTGACGAAGTTGTTGCCATGGGCGCAGCTATTCAAGCGGGTGTTTTGCAAGGCGATGTTAAAGACGTTCTACTACTAGACGTAACACCACTTTCATTGGGTATCGAAACATTGGGCGGTGTATTCACTCGCTTGATCGATCGCAACACAACTATCCCAACGAAAAAATCTCAGGTTTTCTCAACTGCTGAAGACAATCAATCTGCAGTGACAATCAGAGTTTCTCAAGGTGAGCGCGAAATGGCTGCCGACAATAAAATGTTGGGTCAATTCGATCTGGTTGGCATTCCACCAGCACCGCGCGGTGTGCCTCAAGTTGAAGTTGCTTTCGACATCGATGCCAACGGCATCGTAAATGTTACAGCAACAGATAAAGGCACAGGCAAAGAGCAGCAAATTTCAATCAAAGCATCAGGCGGTTTGTCAGATGATGAGATTGATCAAATGGTTGCAGATGCTGAAGAAAATGCTGATAGCGATCGTCAAAAGCGTGAAGGCGTTGAAGCGAAAAACCAAGCTGAAACAATGATGCATGCTGCAGAGCAATCTTTGAAAGATCACGGCGATAAAGTTGGCGATAAAGAAAAAGAAGCTATCGAACTTGCAATGGCTGATCTTACAGAAGCACTAGAAACAGATGACCCTGTAAACATTAAGGCGAAATCTGAAGAGCTAAGCAATGCTACTATGGCGCTTGGTGCTGCTATCTATGAAGCTTCTCAAGAAGAAGCGGCTGCAGCAGATGCAGCAGCTGACGCTGCAAGAGATGAGCAAGAAGATGTTGTTGACGCTGATTTTGAAGAAATCAACGATGATGACGACAAGAAATCTGCTTAATTAATTTATTAAGGCTCCTCTAAATTTGTGCGCAAGCGTATGAATGTTTAGAGGGGCCTTTTTATTAAAAATCCAAATGATACATAACAATACAGGCCGATCTTATGTCTAAGCCAGACTATTACGAAACATTAGGTGTCAACAAAGGCGCTAATGAAAAAGAGCTTAAAAGCGCCTTTCGTAAAATGGCGATGAAATATCACCCTGATAAAAATCCAGACGACAAATTGTCTGAGGCTAAGTTTAAAGAGTTAAACGAAGCATATGAAATTTTAAAAGACCCACAAAAACGTGCAGCATATGACCAATACGGACACGCAGCTTTTGAACAAGGCGGCGGTGGTGG
>JBGCEA010000300.1:0-5392 GCA_045105915.1 Nitratireductor sp. | reverse complement strand
GATAAGCCATGTTTCTTTTGGAAAGCTAAAATTGCTTCTTGGGTTTTTAGTCCAAACAAACCATCTGCTGGGCCTGGATCAAAACCAGCTCTTGTAAGCAAGCTTTGTGTTTGGCGCACGATGTCTTTTTTAGAAACACGTTTTACATTTGTGTTTTTCCACTCAGAAGCAACTGTTGCAGTATTTGCACTTACATCCAGTTGTGCTGGCTTCCATGCCTCTGCATTGGTTCTTGCATTTTTAAGCTGCTCTGGGCGCAACGCATTTGCTACGATGTCACGCTTTTTACCAGCGTCTTTATCGCCAGCGCGTGATGCCACAGAAAACCACTTATAAGCTTCTTCAAGGTTTTTGTCTGTGCCCATGCCTTGCGTATATAAGATACCCAAATTTACTTGGCTGTCTTTAACGCCCAAGTTAGCGGCTTTTGTAAACAGATCAATTGCTTGTTTCATATCTGGCTTGCTATCAACCGCGCCAGTTGCTTTTAGCACTGCCAAATTATGCATAGCCAGAGCGTTACCTTTGTTTGCTGATTGCTCATACCACATGGCTGCTTTGTCTAAATCTTTTTTAACGCCATGGCCTTTTTCGTGGAAATTGCCAATGCGATATTGTGAAAGCGCGTGCCCTTTTGAAGCTGCAAGTTGGTACCATTTTGCAGCATTAACAAATGAGCGCGCAACCGTATCACCATCTGAATAGCGTCTACCAACTTCAAACAATGCATTTACATCGCCAGTTGAGGCAGCCTTTACGAGCAACTCATTTCCAGCTTCGGCTGGCGGTGTTAAAGCAGGGTCTGTTTGTGCCGCTACTTGCTCAGCTTCGTTTGTTGGTGCTTGTGTGTTTTCGTTTGACGCATTTTCATCAATTGCATCACTTGAATTTGCCGTGCTTGCTTTTTCAAAAAAATTATTTTGCGCGCCATCTGTTGGCTTAGGGTCTAATACTTCATTTGGCAGGCTGCTTAGCTCTGTCGTTTCTTCTGCTGGGCTAACTTTGTCTACCACTTCATCAAGCTTGCCAGATCCAACAGGTGCCAAAATGGTTGTTGGCTCCATGCTTTCTTGTGCGCCAGTTTCGCTCATTGCACTATTTGTGGCGGGCACGCTTGTATCAGCTGAAGAGACTTGCGTTGGTTTTGCTTCAAAGAATTTTGGCACAACTGTATAGGCTGCAAAGCCAAGTGCTAATACAGCAACAGATGCCATAAGCGTCTGCTTTAATTTGCCAGACTTTTCTTCTTGTGGCGCATTTTCGATATGCACTTCACCTGTTTGTTCATCTAATACGGGCACCTCAGTTGAAGTTGGTATGTCTGCTGTTGCGGCAGCAGCATGTTGTAATGCTTCTTGTGCGTTTTGCTTAGCAGATGGATCTTTTTTCATCTTTTTAAGCAAGCCACCAAGCTTTTTGCCAGCGTTAGAATTTTTATCTGCTTCATCTGGCGTGCTTGCTTGCGCATTTAAGGCAGCAGCTTTTGCCGCACGTCTTGCAGCACTAATTAGATCATTGTTTCTTTCGCTCTCATGCGCGCCGCCATTTTGCGGAGAAATTGAACCCTCTAGTTCACCACTCTTGCGTTCTTTTGCTCTTTTTACCAAAGCCTCAATATCCGGCATGCCAGAACCTGGCTCTAATGGCACATCATCTAGCACTTCAGGCGAACCTGAATCTTTTGAGCGATCCATATTTGGTGTTTCTAAAGTTGGCGCTTCCATTACAGGCGCAACAGGCTCGCTAACAGATTGGCTTTGCATATAAGCCGTTTGCGTTGCAGGCTCTATAAGGCCACTGGTTGGTTTGCCAAGATTTTTATCATGGTTAGAGGCAATTTCGCTTGTCGCAATTTTACCAGATATAGAAGTATCGACTGCCATTTCTTTGGCGCTGTTATTTGGTGCGTAATCGGTATCTTCTGCAAGTAAGCCAACACGTTGGCCGTTTTCAATTGTTTGGGCCAATTCTGCTGAAGAATTTTCCATAGAAACAAGACGCTCAGTAATTGCGTTAAGCGATAAGCCAATATCATCTAAGCGCGGATCGCTGATCGCAGGCTGAATAGAAGCCCCCTCTGCGGTTGCGCTTTTATTGGCAGCATCTGTTGCCATGTCTATGACAATGTCTCTGCTTGAAGCGATTTGGCTTTCAATATTTTCTAAGCGATTTGTGATTGGCACTATGTTTAATTCTGGTGCTTGCACATTACCCAATTGACTATTGATTGAGGCAAGGCCTGCTTCAATTTCGCTAAAGTTTACATTTGAAGGCTGAATAGAATCTACCTTATGTGTAAGCTCTCTAAGAACAGCTAAAACTTCTGCGCCTTGATCATTATCAGCCGATTGATTTGTTTGAGATAGAGTATCTATCTTTTGTGCCAGTTGACCAATGCGAGATTCAATCATCTCAAATGCTTGGCCGACATCATTTTGGCCAGCTTGCGGCGCCATTGTAGAAATTTGAGCAGACAAAGCATTAAAGTTAGACTGTAATTCGTCCATTCTTTGTGTAACGCCACCAAACTCTTCTACCATAGCACTGCCCAATGTAGACATTGCTGGAATGTTATCAATTTTTTGAGACAGTAACTCAATTTGTGCGCTTAGTGGCTCAATGTCTGCGCTTGGCGCTTGGCCAGATTGCAAGTTTTGGGCTTGTGTATTTGTGATCTGCACCAATTCTTCAACAGTTGTAGATACGCCCGCAATGCGTGCTTCTAATCTATCAAAATTGTCTTGTGATGCGAATGTTTCTTGTGAACTTTGAAAGTAGCTTTCTAGCTTGCTAGAAATTTCAGAATAACCAGCCTCTATAGACTGCGCTATCTCGTTTAAATCTACTTGCGATGTCGTTTCACCCGAAATTTTTGCGATGCCCATTTTAAGGTTTTGAAGCTCTGCTTCCATCTCATCTAAATATTGTGGGTGAAGTGAATTGTCATTTCTAAGGGTAGAAATGCTGTTTTCTACTCTTTGAAGTTCTCGCTCTAAATGCTCAGACGGTGCAGACATCGTTTCTTGATGTTGCTCTAAACCCGCGCTCATTTGCTCACTTGTTGGCGCAATTGAGGCTTTGGGATCATTCCCAAGTTTAATATTGTTAATTTGCGAACGAATTCTGCTCATTATGACAACCGCCAGTTTTAGTTAAATTAAACAGTAGATTGTGCCCACTGCTGTGATTTAACAATTTGGCTCTGCATTTAGAAACGAATCGTTAAGAATCACAGAAGCACAATTCAACAAACAGGGTAAACAAGGGGTTAACTTTTGAGTTTTGTGATCAAAAGTCAGCTATTTTGGGCTCTTTTTTAATCAGGAAGCCCAATTGGAACTATATTTTTTAAAAATTGGTCTTTTTTGCTTCAAAGCAAGACAGGGCGAATTATGAAGTGAGGGTGCCACTTTCCAGCTAAATTCCCAATCATAACTATTTGATTACTATCGTAAAATAGAAACGTACTTTTATTTTGCGACACAATTTGTTCTGCGCAAAATTACGCCCTCTTTTTGCTATAACGTTAAAGTTTAAGTCAAATTAGAAGATCTTTACTTAGAGTAAAGTTTCTATTGTGACGTTTATTAAGTATATGCTATAGATTACCTTAAGGAAGGCGATCTTGGTTATTATACTTTTTCATGAAAATTTTCATTATTGAAGTATTTACTGACTTATAGTATTTCTTTCCTATATTATTAAGTAAGACTAATATTTTTAGCACCAAAATATAAATATGGAGCTCTTGAAGTGAGAGATACGACAGAACATCACGCAGCCGTCTTAGGTTTAAAGGCAATTGTGGAAGACCAGCAGGATACCTCAGATCAAGAGATTTTCCGTATCGGTGATTTGGCTAAAGAATTTGGCGTTACTTTACGTGCTTTACGTTTCTATGAAGATAGAGGCTTGCTAGAGCCTAAAAGACTTGGCTCTACCAGAATTTACTCAGCTGAAGATCGTCAGAGATTGAAAATGATCTTATTGTCGAAAAGAATTGGCTTCTCTCTTGTCGAAATTCAAGAAATTTTAAAAGTACATGACGCAGAAGACCTAACAAAAGAAGGCCTAGAAGTTGTGCTTTCTAAGTTTAAAGGTCAGATTTCTGTTCTGATGGAACAAAAGTCTGAAACTGAACGCGCTTTAGAAGAGCTATCAGACACAATTAAATATCTTGAAGAGATGGTTGCTAACTAACCCACACTAATATGCTTAGTTGGCTGTTAGAAAGACAAGTCTTTCATAACTGATAAATGTATGAACGGTTCGCTTTGCGGGCCGTTTTTGTTTGTACATGCATATATAATTAAAAGTATTACGCTTAATTGTTTGCCTGTGTTCTAATAGAAACCATAAATTATAAGTTTAAACGCAGCTAAACAGACCTTATATCATATACTAAGCTTATAAACTGGAAGCCATGCTAATTTAGACGCACGCAAAATTTCAAAGGAAAGAAGATGCCTGTATATAAAGCACCCGTTGAAGAAACGCTTTTCATTTTGAAAGACGTGCTGGATATATCAAACTTTTCTCATATTGCTGGCTATGAAGATATGAGCCTCGAAATGGTGGAAGCCATTTTAGAGCAAATTGCGAAAATTGCAGAAACTGAGATGTTTCCACTCAATCAAGTTGGAGATGCAGAGGGTTGTAAGCGCCAAGAAGATGGTAATGTTATTACGCCAAAAGGATTTAAAGAAGCCTATAATACATATTGCGAAGGTGGCTGGCCTGGTTTTGTGACCAACCCTAAATATGGCGGGCAAGGCCTGCCCTATTGTGTTTATTCTGCTTTTTCTGAATATGTAATTTCAGCCAATAACGCCTTTACAGTTTATCCGGGTCTTACCCAAAGTGCCATTGCCGCAATTAACGCGCATGCTAATGATGCTCTAAAGCAAATGTATTTGCCTAAAATGATTGAGGGTAAATGGACTGGCACAATGAATTTGACCGAGCCGCAATGTGGTACAGATCTTGGTTTGCTCACCACTAAAGCCATCAAAAATGAAAATGGCAGTTACACTATTTCGGGTCAAAAAATCTTTATCTCTTCTGGTGAGCATGACTTGGCTGAAAATATCGTTCATCTTGTTCTGGCAAGAGTTGAAGGCGCGCCAGATGGCACAAAGGGTATTTCTTTATTCATTGTGCCAAAGTTTGAAGTTGATGAACAAGGCGAACTTGGAAAACGCAACAAAGTGGTGTGCGGTTCTATTGAAGATAAAATGGGGCTACATGGCAACGCCACATGTGTGATGAATTATGATGGTGCCATTGGGCACTTGGTGGGCGAAGAAAACAATGGCCTAAAAGCCATGTTTAAGATGATGAATGAAGCACGGTTGCAAGTGGCTATGCAAGGCCATGGCCAATCTGTGATCTC
>JBGCEA010000299.1:0-9053 GCA_045105915.1 Nitratireductor sp. | reverse complement strand
CCATTTAAAGAATAGTCTGGATAGCGCATGGATAGATTGCGCGAAATGCCACCTTCATAGAGCCAGAACGAGATTTCATAATCGGCGATTTGCTCAGCAGTATTTGATGCAGTTGGACCAAAATATCCAATATTGACCGACCAAGCAGGCTTGTTTACGAGCAAGCTTACAATCTCATCATTCTCGCCATTTAGCTTTTTGTCGAGATATGTTTCTTTGCCAATTAAATTGGTGGTTTTTAAAACTTCATCTGCCTGATCACCAGCATCAAAAATGGGCGCTGTAAAAAACGACTTGCCTTCTCTTGCTGCTTTTAAAACCTCTACTAAATGCGTTGATAAAAACTTCGCTTTTTCAAGTTCTACCTCGCGCTTATTTGGAGAGAGTAAAGAAACAGCCAACCCAGCATCGTTTCTTTTTGCGAGGCCACGTAATTCGGTGTCTAATTGATCGTTGACAATTGAGCGCACCAAAAAAGAATATTCACTGCCATCGGCGCTTTCATATGATGATGATTGCTGATCGGTATTATACAAATCGCCATGCGCCATAAGGTTGGAAACAAAACGATAATTGACGGTCATGCCTTCACATTCATTGCCTGTCATTTCATAGACAATGCGCCCATCCATACTGGTTATGCCAGAGCGTTTGGTTGCGTTATTGAGTGTGACATTATAAATGGCGCGATGGGGCTTTAAAATTTCAAAGCCAGCAGCATGTGCCATGTTTGGCACACATAAAAAAGATAGACCAAGACATACGGGCGTGAGCAATTTTTGGCGAATGTGAGATGCATTAGATGAGACGGTTGGATGTGCTTTTTTGTTGTTATTTAAGTTTTGCACTTAATAAGCCTTTCTAACTTTTTTAACTCGCATTAACTCACTATAACTCAAGAGAAATATGTGGCAAATTATTCGAGCATTATTTTTTAAAATAATAAATTTAAGGATAACAGAATTGAAAACGCTAAATTGGCTGCGCGATATACCAATCACTCATAGAGGCTTGCACGATGCTAGCGCTGGCAAAATAGAAAATTCTGTGAGCGCTATTAAAGCTTCTATCGAAAATGGCTTTTCGATAGAGGTAGACTTGCAACTATCAAAAGATAGAATTCCTATTGTTTTTCATGACTTTACGCTTGATCGCTTAACATCTGAATCAGGTTCGCTTCGAAAATTAAACGCAGAAGAAATATGCCAAATAGAGCTCACTAACAGCCAAGACAAAATCGCGAATTTGAGCGATGTCTTAAAAATTGTAGATGGCAAAGTTGGCTTGGTGTTAGAACTTAAAGGCGTTGAAGGAGATGATGAGGGTTACGTTCAAAGTGTGATTGACCACCTAAAAGACTATGGGGGCAATGTTGTGCTGATGTCTTTTGATCATTGGCTTATAAAAGACGCATTAGAAATAAATGAGCGCCCAGCAATTGGCTATGTGAGCGAAGGAGATGATGCGCATTATGACAAGCATCAAGCCTTTATAAATGAACATGCGGTTGATTTTATTTCTTACAACGTAAAAGATCTGCCATGCGCTTTTACCACTGAATTTAAGAAAAGTGATAAGCCAATTATTTGTTGGACAGTGTCTAGTGAAGAACTCATGCGCCATGCTTATATTTATGCAGATCAAATTACGTTTGAACAATTTAATCCAAATCTAATTTCAAAGAGCTGAAAATGAATCTTCATGGTTGAAGAGAATACCTATCACATAAAAATATTGTCTAGTTTGAGTGAGATTGATCCTCAAACATGGGACAGTCTTGCTGCAAGCCAAGCGCCAGTAAGCACGCATACAAGCCGCTATAATTTTGAAGTTGAAAACCCTTTTCTCACCCACGCGTTTTTATATGCCTTAGAAGAGAGTGGCTCTGCATGCCAAGAGACTGGATGGCTTGCACAGCATTTGGTGCTTGAAAGCACGAGTGGCGAGGTGTTAGCCGCCATGCCGTGCTATTTAAAAAATCATAGCCAAGGCGAATATGTATTTGATCATAATTGGGCCGATGCGCTGCATAGAGCTGGTGGGCATTATTATCCCAAGTTACAATGCTCTATCCCCTTCACACCTGCCACCACACCAAAAATATTAAATGGCGGACATGCCAATAAAGATACGCATGCCAGTGCGCTTTTTAGCGGCCTTAAGCAACTGACCCACAAAATTGGTGCTTCATCTGCACATATTACCTTTATGCCAAAAGATGAGTGGCGTATGGCTGAAGATATTGGGCTTTTGCAAAGAGAAGATAGGCAGTTTCATTGGCAAAATGACAGCTATGATAATTTTGAAGCCTTTCTTGCAACGCTTTCTTCTAGAAAACGCAAGAACATTAAAAAAGAACGACGGCTCGCTAGTAGCATTGATGGCTTAGAGATTTTGCATTTTACGGGCGATAGCCTTAGCGATGAAGTGATGGAAGCCTTCTTTGACTTTTATTTAGACACAGGCTCTCGCAAATGGGGACAGCCCTATTTGACCCAAAAATTTTATACACTGATAAAAGAGCGTATGAGTGAACGTATTTTGCTGGTAATGGCAAAGCGAGATGGCAATTTTGTTGCGGGAGCTATCAACTTCATTGGTAATGAAACCCTATATGGGCGCCATTGGGGCTGCATAGAAGACCACCCTTTTTTGCATTTTGAAATTTGTTATTATCAAGCCATAGAATATGCCATTACGCATGGATTAAAAAGAGTAGAGGCTGGCGCGCAAGGCGAACACAAATTGGCGCGTGGTTATATTCCAACTACCACATATTCATCACATTACTTTGCCAATAATAGTTTTAATCGTGCAATCGAATCTTATCTTGAAGAAGAACGCAGACACGTAAAAATGGAAAAAGATTTTTTGATGAATCATATTCCATTTAGAAAGGAAAAATAATGAGCGAGCAAACCAGCCCACACTATGATGAGAACAATATTTTTGCAAAAATTTTGCGCGATGAATTGCCAAGTCAAAAACTATATGAAGACGAAGACACGCTTGTTATTATGGACATTATGCCAAGGGCTGATGGACATTGTTTGGTTCTGCCAAAAAGAGCTGCGCGTAACATTTTAGATGCTGATGATGCGATGTTGGCTGCTGTTTCTAAAACCACCGCAAAACTTGCCAGAGCCGTTAAAGCTGCCTTTAAAGCGGATGGGGTTACCATTCAGCAATTTAATGAGAGCGCTGGCGGACAGATGGTTTTTCATTTGCATGTACACGTGATACCGCGCTTTGATAATGTGCCAATGCGTCCGCATTCTGGTGAGATGGGCGATGCTGAACTGATTACAAAATATGCAGATAAAATTCGAATTGAATTACATGGCTAGACAGCAAGAGCTAATGCTTTGGTTTGGCGTTAAAAAACTGATTCAACTCTTTGCAAAACCGAATCCGAAAAATGCCTTAAGTGCCTGATATTATTTATTTATTTTAAATATATATCCTGCAAAATTGCGTAGGTACGCTAAAATAAAATGGCCGAGCTTTATAAATTAAACACGGCCATAAAGAACATAAATTAGTGGCCTGCTTGCGCCATGTTTGCACGTAATTGCGCTGCGATAGATTCTAAATCATTTGGCGCATACGTTGGCATTTCATTTGCCGGCTCAACGTTTGTTGGCTCTAGGTTTGCTGGCTCAATGCCAGCTAATGGCGCTGATGAAATTTCTTCAACAGAAGCCTTTTGACTAAAGGCTGCTTCAAGCGCTTGCTTAGCCATATCATCTAAATTGGTTTCTGGGGCTTCAAAATTATCAATTGATGGTGCTTCATGAACCGGTTCAATCGCGATAGAATTTTCTATATCGCTGATCAGCTGGTTTAAAGATTTTATCAATTTTGCATCTGGTGATCTTGTAAGTGCCACCAACTGTGTTTCAATTTCTCGGCGCTTAACATCAAGTCGCCCACGCGCTAAATCGCGCATAACTTTTAATTGTGAAAGTTCTTCCAACGTCCCGCTCCTGTTGAAAATTTATGTACACAAATCGAATAAGAACAGACCCTTGTGACGAATCAATACCCAATTTCGAGACAAAAAACAATCCGTACAGGTCAAATATAACCTAGTGCAGTAGATTGGGATGATGCGCTGAGCAAAGTTAAGCCAAATTACATCCTAAGTATTCACTCTATTTAGCTGTGTATTTAAGCTGGAATTATTGATGGAATATTGTGTTTATTTGCATTGGCTAACACATAGTGGCGAGCCACCCACCAAGCACAAGCACATAACACAAAGCCCGCAATAACATCTATCAAGTGATGCCCGCCCTGCACCAAGATCGCTGGCAACATGATGATGTTGAGAACTAGCAAAACTGGAAAAACAAACTTTAACGGGCGCGATGCAAATAGAGTGATAAATGCAAGCACGGAGTGATATGAGGGAAAGCCAATTAATCCGCGCACTTCGTATGGGCCTATTAAGGTTGGGCCATTTGCCGCTAAATCTTTTAGTTCTCTTGCATAAGCTTCGCCCACCATTGGCGCTACAGCATTTGAAATATTGGCTGGCACTTCATAGACAGCTACTGCGCCAAAAGATGGATAGAGCCCCCAAAAACAAATTGTTATGATGGCTGAAATTATGAGCGATGTTAAAAGAATATCCATCTGGATGACACGGCCAGTAAGACCAAGCAAAACAATGAGCAGCGTAATTTGTGCCATTGTGCTCATATAGACCAATCTAAAAACAACATTTAGCACGGGGTTTTGCGCCGCCCATGCCATTAAAGCCGGCCAATCAACCCCTAGCGATATATCAATTGCCGCTAATGCTTCATCTATTTGCGCGCGCTCTAGCGGCAATAATAAATAGTTATAAAGCGACATAACCACTGTAAACAATATAAGCAGCGCCGCACAAATAAAGGTAGAGGCAATGCGCTCACTTCTGTTGGTTACTCTATAGGCAAGGCCACCTAGAATAAGCGCAAGGGTAAGTGCACCAGATTTTGCGTATTCGAGCCATTGAATATTTGAGCCTTTATAGGCAATTAAACAAAGATCGATTATTGCAATCACAAGAATAATATTAAGCGCAATACGCTCAATATATCTAAAGGTAAAAAATTCCTTCAACTGTTCTGCTCTTACCATGTCCCTACCTTAAATTCGCTATGTCAGCCTTTAGCCAACTATAAGCCAGCTCTTTCAATATATCTGCACGCGCCCAAACTAAAAGCGAAGCGTTAAGAAAGTATGGTTGAAACAAATTTACGCAAATTAAAGCGCTTAAATAAAAAGGCAGCTAAAAAGCTGCCTTGATAAATGGGTTATAAATGTAAAGCTTATTTGGTCTTAAGCGGCACTTTTGGAACCGACGCCGAGCCACCAGGCCCTTTTTTCTTAGGCGAAGGCTTTGTTGCTGCTTTAGTCGCTTTTGCTTTAGTGCCGGCTTTTGCATCTGCTTTAGCTGCAGGCTTTTTGGCCTTTGGCTTTTTAGGCTTTAGTGGCTTATCTTCAATCACTTCAAGATCGAGGCTTTCTTTGCCTTCTTTATCTTTCTTCACATCAATGCGCACTGTGCCGCCATTTGTGAGTTTGCCAAATAGCAATTCATCAGACAGTGGTTTTTTGATGTGCTCTTGAATAACGCGCCCAAGCGGCCTTGCACCCATTGCTTCATCATAGCCCTTAACAGCAAGCCAACCGAGTGCTGGTTTTGTGACTTCGAAAGTAACGCCGCGCTCTGCAAGTTGTGCTTCTAGTTGCATGATGAATTTTTCAACAACACGATGAATAACCGGCGTTGGCAATGAACCAAATGGCACAATTGCGTCAAGACGGTTTCTAAACTCTGGTGGGAATAGACGATTAATCGCCTCTGTATCTTCACCTGTTTTGCGTGTTGAGCCAAAGCCAATAGCAGCTTTTTGCATTTCAGAGGCACCAGCGTTTGAAGTCATGATTAGAATTACATTTCTAAAGTTGATTTCTTTGCCGTTATGGTCTGTCAGCTTACCATTATCCATGACTTGCAATAAAATATTAAAGACATCTGGATGCGCCTTTTCAATTTCATCAAGCAGCAAGACACAATGCGGATGCTGATCGACACCATCGGTTAAAAGGCCACCTTGGTCAAAGCCCACATATCCTGGAGGCGCACCTAATAAACGCGCAACCGTGTGGCGCTCCATATATTCTGACATATCAAAACGCAGAAGTTCGACACCCAAAGAGCTGGCCAATTGCTTGGCAACTTCTGTCTTACCAACGCCTGTTGGCCCTGAGAACAAGTATGAACCAATTGGCTTTTCTGGCTCGCGCAAACCTGCTCTTGCAAGTTTGATTGCGCTTGCTAATGCGCCAATTGCAGCGTCTTGGCCATAAACCACGCGCTTTAGCTGGCTTTCTAAGTTCGACAATACTTTTGTGTCGTCTTTAGAAACAGATTTTGGTGGAATGCGCGCCATTGTTGCAATGGTTTCTTCAATGTCTTCAACTTCAATCAGTTTTTTGCGCTTTTTAGTATCTACCAAACGCTGCAAGGCACCTGATTCATCTACCACATCAATGGCTTTATCTGGCAATTTACGATCGTTGATATAGCGCGAAGAAAGTTCAACTGCTGCTTTAATCGCATCGTCTGAATATTTTACTTCATGGAAATCTTCATAATAGGTTTTAAGGCCTTTCATGATGTCGATTGATTCTTCAATTGTTGGCTCTGCCACATCGATTTTTTGGAAACGACGCACTAAAGCGCGGTCTTTCTCGAAGAACTGACGATATTCTTTATAAGTGGTCGAACCAATGCACCTTACCGCGCCTGATGAAAGCGCAGGCTTTAACAGATTAGATGCATCCATAGCGCCGCCAGAGGTTGAGCCAGCACCAATAACAGTGTGGATCTCATCGATGAACATGATCGCGCCGGGCTTTTCTTCAATTTCTTTTAGAACGAGCTTTAAACGCTCTTCAAAATCGCCACGATAGCGCGTGCCCGCCAAAAGCGTGCCCATGTCTAGTGAATAGATGATTGCATCTTTTAAAACTTCTGGCACATCGCCTTCTACAACGCGCTTTGCCAGACCCTCTGCAATGGCAGTTTTACCAACGCCAGGATCGCCCACATACAGCGGATTGTTTTTTGAACGGCGGCATAAAATTTGAATGGTTCTTGAAACTTCTTTTTGGCGGCCAATCAATTTGTCGATTTTACCATCGCGTGCTTTTGCATTTAGATCAACACAATAAGATGCCAAGGCATCGCCTGCTTGCTTGCCCTCTTCTTCGCCCATATTGCCTGCTTCATCTTCAATACCGCGCACGGGTCTAATTTCTGAGGCTTTGCCGCCTTTTGAAATACCGTGCGAAATGAAGTTGACCGCATCGTAGCGTGTCATGTCTTGTTCTTGTAAAAAGTAAGCTGCATGGCTTTCGCGCTCTGCAAAAATTGCAATCAACACATTAGCGCCAGTGACTTCTTCGCGTCCTGAAGACTGCACATGAATAACAGCTCTTTGAATGACTCGGTGAAAGCCAGAGGTTGGCTTCGCATCTTCGTCATTATCGCCAACCAAAGTGCTCAACTCATTATCGATATAATCAATCAAGGTTGTACGCATGCTGGTAATATTCACATTACAAGCAATCATTACTTCTGCTGCATCTTTGTCGTCTAGTAGTGCAAGCAGCAAATGCTCTAGCGTCGCATATTCTTGACTGCGCTCATTTGCATAAGTGAGTGCTGTATGAAGTACTTTTTCTAAACTCTCGGTAAAAGCTGGCAAATTAGGCTCCGTAAATTCCAGTTTAAAGTTTTAATTGCGTATTATTGTTTTTCTAAAATACATTGCAATGGATGCTGATTACTCTTGGCAAAGTCCATTACTTGGCTAACTTTTGTTTCAGCTACTTCGTAGCTAAACACACCGCACTCACCTACGCCATTATTATGTACGTGCAACATAATCTGTGTTGATTGCTCGTCGCTCTTTTTAAAGAAGCGTTTCAAGATGAGAACCACAAATTCCATCGGGGTAAAATCATCATTCAAAAGCAACACTCTGTATAAGTTTGGCTTTTTAGGTTTTGTTTTAGGCTTAAGCGCAACGCCAATGTCGTCTTGCTCTTCCTTATTGTTATCTTTGTCAGCCATATTTCGTATCTTTGTCACTTTTTAAATCAGTCGTTTTTTGTTTCAAATTTCAGCAATTTTGAACGCTTGCTTATTGCGCTTTGTTTGCATGCTATTGGCGAGTTTTACCCCCGTCAACGAGAATATATTATTGTAACGCTTTGATATGAAATAATCGAGGCTATTAAATGTTTTGTGCTTAAAATAGTTAAGAATGAAATGGCAGATTTAAAGGGCTTATATAAATATAAATTGCACTTTTTTGTATTGAAGCGAAAATAACAAAAGTTTTTAAAAAATTACTCAAACATAAACCTCTTGGTAACCATAAGAAGCTAAAGTTTAAATTCAATTTTAAAATTTCTAACAATGAACACTATTTCGTTCTTTGAATTAGCTTTTTTCCCAAGTGTATTGGGATCATGTTTGGAGAGTATCTCGTGCGTACCTTAATTGGATCGGGTTCCTATGTTTTAGGAAACAAGACTATTCGTGCTTTTGTGGCTGCTATTTTTTCTCTATCGCTTATCTTTCAAGCGGGGACAGCTTTTGCCAACGCCAAATATGCCGGCATTGTGGTCGATGCTAAAACGGGCAAGACACTCTATTCTTATCGTCCAGATAAAATACGCTATCCAGCATCTCTTACAAAAATGATGACCCTTTATATGCTGTTTGAACAAATGGATAAGGGCAAAGTTTCAAAAAAGACCCGTATTCGCATGTCAAAGCACTCAGCTTCAATGCAGCCTTCTAAGCTTGGCATTAGAGCTGGTGGCTCTTTAACGGCTGAACAGGCTATTTATGCGCTTATTACTAAGTCGGCAAATGATGTAGCAGCTGCGGTGGGTGAACATATTGGTGGCACAGAATCTCAATTTGGTGTTTTGATGACTAAAAAAGCGCGCTCAATTGGCATGTCTAAAACTGTTTTCAAAAA
>JBGCEA010000298.1:0-5152 GCA_045105915.1 Nitratireductor sp. | reverse complement strand
TATGTTTTTTACTAAAGACCGCATTGGCGGTTTGCTTATGCTTATTTTTTGCATCATTTATGCATGGCAAAGCCAAAATATTCGTCTGCTCCCTTTTCAATTAAATAGTGCATTTCATGCCCGCACCATGCCAGAAGTTTTATCGGTGCTTGGCATTGGGCTATCTATTTTAATTATTGTTTTTCCCAGCAATAAAGAGCGACTGGTTCTTAACAACTTGAACTGGCCTTTGGGGCTAACGTTTTTAGTGCTCATGTCAATTTATGGTTTGAGTGTTCGACCAATGGGTTTTTTACTTTCAACCTCTGTGTTTTTAATGTGCGGTTTTGCGCTCTTGGGTGAGCGCAGTATTTGGAAGTTGTTGCTTGTCTCTATTCCGCTTGTTTTCGCCTTTTGGGCTTTGATGAATTATGGCTTGAGCGTTTTTGTTGAACCCGCACCATTCTTCTTGAGGGGTTAAAACATGTTGGACGGTATTTTAATTGGCCTGACAACGGCCTTTACACTTCAAAACATCGGCTTTGTTATTATGGGCTGTTTGGTGGGTACATTTATTGGCATGCTGCCGGGGCTTGGCCCAATGTCTGCCATTGCTTTAATGATTCCAATTGCAGCTAGCTTAGAGCCATCTGCAGGCATTATTTTGATGGCGGCTGTTTATTATGGAGCTATTTTTGGTGGCTCTACCTCTTCTATTTTAATTAATGCGCCGGGCGTTGCATCAACCGTTGCCACTTCTTTTGATGGGTATCCCATGGCAAAAGCTGGCAAGGCGGGTAAGGCGCTTGCTATTGCTGCTTACTCATCGTTTTCTGGCGGTGTGATAGCTGCATTGTTATTGCTAATCTTTGCACCATTTTTGGCGTCTGTTTCGCTTTCATTTCACTCAACCGATTATTTCGCGCTTATGGTTTTAGGCCTTTCTGCTGTTGCGGCATTTGCTGGTAAAGGCGAGGTGCTAAAGGCACTGCTTATGACTGTTGTTGGTTTAATGCTTTCAACAGTTGGCACAGACCAAACAGTTGGCGTGCCTAGATTTACTCTTGGTATGATTGATCTGGTTGATGGCATTTCATTTTTATTACTCGTCATGGCCACTTTTGCTTTATCTGAAGCGTTGATGGCGATTATCAAAAAGGTTGATGAAAGCAAGAGAGAAGAAGAGCGCCAAGCGGCGGCTCAACTTGGCTCTATGGCTGTGTCTAAAGAAGAGTTGAAAGAAATGGCGCCAGTGATTGGGCGTTCATCTTTTCTAGGCTTTTTGATTGGTGTTTTGCCGGGTGCTGGTGCAACCATTGCTAGCTTTTTAGCCTATGGCACAGAGCAGCGTATTGCTGGTGCAGAAAAAGGTAAGTTGTTTGGTAAAGGATCTGTTCGTGGTTTGGCTGCGCCAGAGACCGCAAATAATGCTGCGGCTACTGGTTCGTTTGTGCCGCTGCTTACACTTGGTATTCCGGGTTCTGGTACAACTGCCATTATGCTTGGTGCGCTAATTGGTTATGGCATTCAGCCGGGGCCGCGCCTTTATATCGATCAGCCAGATGTGTTTTGGTCTGTGATTGTTTCTATGTGGCTTGGTAACATTATTCTTCTTATTTTAAACCTGCCGCTCATTCCATATATTGCGCGAGTTCTGGCTATTCCCGCTCGTTTCTTATTGCCACTTATTTTGTTCTTCTCACTCATTGGCGTTTACTTTGTATCGTTTAATACATTCGATATTCAGCTAATGGTTTTGTTTGGTCTATGTGCCACTATTTTAAGACTGCTTTCATTCTCGCTTGCACCTATGATTTTGGGTTTCATTTTAGGCGGTATGATGGAAGAAAATCTGCGTCGTGCATTGCTGATTAACAATGATAGCTGGTCTTTCCTTTGGGAGCGTCCGTTAACGCTAGCAATCTTAATTATTGCTGCAGCTTGTTTGTTTGTGCCTATGCTTTCGCCATTGTTTGCACGCATGAGAAATAAAACGAAAAGCGCGGCTGAAGCAGACTAATAGCATTAGCAAAAATGAGTATAGAAATAAGAATGCCGCTTATTGAGTTTTCAATAGCGGCATTTTTTTGCGCGTGCAGCGCTTGTATTTTGTGTGTTTTTTTAAGGTTAGTTAGCAAGCTTGCTTGTGTTTGAGTTGCCTTGCTCTAACGCTTCGCCAAAAACATTACCCACACCAATAAGCACTGGATTTGAGTATCCTATGATCTCTATGCCTTTTGGTAGCTTTGCTAATGTGCCGTGCCATGTTTGAGATTCTTTGCGCGAAACAGATGAGCAAATAACAACAGGGGTGTTTTCATCCATGCCGTTTGCAACCAGTGTATCGGTGATACGGCTTGCAGTGCGTCCACCCATATAAAAAATCGTTGTCGCAGTTTCATCTGCAACGGCTTGCCAATTAATGTCGGTTGGCAGTTCACCTTTTTTACTATGACCAGTCACAAAACGCACAGATTGCGCGTGGTCGCGGTGTGTAAGTGAAATGCCTAAATGAGACGCCATGGCGCTGGCTGCGGTAATGCCCGGCACGATTGAAACCTCAATACCTTCTTTGCCAAGGCGTTTGATCTCTTCACCAGCACGCCCAAATACCATTGGGTCGCCAGACTTTAAGCGCACAACATTTTTGCCAGAGATTGCAAGTTTGACCATCATGTCGTTAATGTCTTCTTGCTTGCAGCTATCGCGTCCGCCGCGCTTGCCAACCAACATGCGCTTGGCTTCGCGTCTTGCTAATTCTAAAACATCATCTGACGCTAAATCGTCAAATAAAATTACATCAGCAGCTTGCAGGGCGCGTACGGCTTTTAGTGTAAGCAGTTCTGCGTCGCCCGGGCCCGCGCCAACCAATGTTACTTTGCCAGATTTACTAAGGCCATTGGTGCTGATTTTTGTAATGTCTTTTAAAAGGGCAGCTTCGTCTTGTGCGGTTGGGTTGGCGCTAAATGCTTTATCAACAAAGCGCTCCCAAAATACGCGGCGCTCTTGGCCCATTTCTAAGGCGCTTGTAACTTGGCTTCTTATTTTTTGTGCGAGTTGCGCCCAACTTTTAACTGACAATGGCAGTAAAGTTTCTATGCGTCTTCTAATGGCTTGGCCTAAAATTGGCGCAGCGCCATCGGTCGATATGCTGACAATGGCTGGTGATCTGTTGACGATTGAGCCAAATTGAAACTCACAAAAGTCTGGCTTATCGATCACATTTACAGGTACGCCTGCAGCGCGCGCCGCGCAATAAAATGCCTGAGCTTCGCCTTGCGTTTCAGCATCTGCAATTGCAATGGCAGCGTTTTCAAATATGTCGTTAGACCAAAGACGTGCGTGGTGCACAAATGCATTTTCTTGACTTGCAATGACTTCGTCAAAGGTTGGATCTAGAGTGGCTGCGTAAACATGCACAATTGCGCCAGAAGCTGCCAGCAATTCGGCTTTCCATGCGGCGGCATCGCTGCCACCTGCGAGTACTACCTTTTTGCCTTTTAGCTTAAAAAATACAGGCAACACCGCAAGCTCTTCCATTCGGTTGAGCGGGCGCTTCTTTTGTGTATTTACTTCGTTTAGTTCCAAGAATTTATACTCATTTTTCAAAGTAGCTTGCATGAAACATAAAATTTGGTTTCTTACAAGCAACAAAGCCAATCTAACTATTGGCTGATTATATTTTAGAAAAACTGAAAGTACGCATTTATAATTCTTTTATTGCTCTAAAAAGCGAATTTAATTACTCAATTTTTAAGCACACACCAAATTTATGGCTAAAACAAATTAGGCGGCCATTGAAGCCGCCTAAGAATGATTTTAATTTGTTTTAATTATTGCCAGTTATGTGCGCTTTAAAATTCGCTTTGCAATTAATTTCAAGTGCTCTTTTATAGGTTTTGTTTTGTAAACCTTTTGAGCAATTTGGTCTGTTGGCGCAAAAGTAACATCGTTAAATGTTAGGGTGTCGCGCCAAATGGCTGAAAGCCATGATTTGCCTGGCTTTGCCAGTGAATCTGCCAAAACAAAATCTGGACGACTTAGCAGTTCTTGCGAAGCTTCAAAAATTAAGATTGTGCCAGGTGATCTTGAAGCAAATTCTTCATCATAAGTAATTTTCCAAGGATAGCTTCTGCCATCGATGTAGAAATTGATTAAGATTGCAATCGCCTTGTTATCTAGACGAAGTGAAAAGACTTCGCATTTGTCACTTTTAGACAGCTCAGTCGTTGCTTGGCGGCCAAAGGCTGCTGCCTTCTTTAGCATTTGCATAGAAGTGCCTTTGCGGCCTTTCCAGCTTTTCATTTCTAGTAGCAAAAATTCTTCAAAGCGAATGAGAACATCCATAAGGTCGGTTGAGCGAACAATTTCAACTTTGCCTTGTTCACCCAATTTATTTTTAAGGCGCTTTAATTCGCGCACTCTCTTTTTGCTTAAAGAAGATAAGCCGCCAGTTGAACCATTTTCAGGTTTTAAGGCGCAGCGTGTTTGTGCTTCTATGATGAGTGTTGCAGATTTAAATGCACCCAATTGCGCTTCAAGCTGGGTATTGAATGGCGAATCTGTGCACATATTTGGAATGCGAAAAGCCATGTTCTTTTCTTTGACAGCCATATCGATTAGCTGCGCAAACTGCTTCATAGATTCTGCGCTATCGGTATTGTCTAGAAGAGGGGTGGCTATTGGTGCGTATTCATTTTGAAATGCAGTTAGTGTTCTGCATTTAGAATTGATCTTGCCCATTTTTACTGGATAGGCAATTTTAGCACGTTTTTCTTCGCCAACGGTTTCCCACAAAATTAGGTGGTTGTCGTTTTTACGAATAAAGCGACCGCGTAGTGCGTTTAGAAATTTTGGTTCATAAAATGGGTTCACGCCTTGTGCATTGTCTGCAAGTGTTTGCAAGGCTGCCCAGTCTTCGCTTTTTCTGGTTAAAGAGTGAACGCTTAATTGCCAGTGCGAGCCGTCAATGCCTGCAGTTTCTGCAAGTATTTCTATGTGCTCATTAGAGAGTGGTTTGCGTTCAATTTTTATTGTCGCTTTTTGTTTTTTTGCTGACAGAATCATTTTTTAATCCCCCTAAGAAACTAATTTTTTCTTGCGTTTAGGAATGATGAAAACATGCAAATCTAAACTGTAACGCGCTGCTAAATATAAGCCCAATGCCTCGCAG
>JBGCEA010000297.1:0-3371 GCA_045105915.1 Nitratireductor sp. | reverse complement strand
TCTCTTGCTAAAAGCGATGGGGCACCCATCACGTGTTTCTTTGATTGAGCATCTATCCAAAAATGAGCAATGTTGCGGCGCAGACTTTTGCGGGTGCATGGGGCTGGCTCAATCTACAATTTCACAGCACTTAGATTTGCTAAAAGAAGCAGGTCTGGTTGAAGTAAAGGCGTGTGGCACGAAATCGATGTTCAAGCTCAATCGCGAAAAGTTAAATGCTCTGGGCCAAAGCCTGCAAGCCATTTCTAACTGCAAATGTGACTGTTAAAATCAATTTTAAAATACTGCTAATTACGTAACAAAAAACTCAGTGTCAAATTTTTACAAATAAAACTGCCTTCAAAGAAAGCGACCAAATGCCAAGCGATGTAAAAAAGACATCTAAAAACAAGCCCTCAAAAGTGCAGGCAACGACACGCCTAAAAAAGGCAAATAATTTTAGCGCCGAAGAAGGCGACACTATTAATACCATCAAAAGTCTTTGGCCTTATATGTGGCCATCAGACAGGCCAGACTTAAAACGCAGAGTGCTCATTGCATTTGTCGTTTTGGTGCTTTCAAAAATAGTCACTGTCTTGGTGCCCTATACATTTGGCTGGGCTACAGATGCGCTTGCCGGTGAGGGCGGCCTGCCAGATTGGCTTCCTATCTATTTGCTAGTACCTGTTATGCTGGTCATCGCTTATAATATAGGGCGTGTTTTGGTGGTGGGGCTAGATAATTTGCGAGACGCATATTTTGCAAGTGTTGGCCAACATGCGGTTCGAAAACTATCTTCAATTACCTTTAAGCACATTCATGGTCTTAGCCTTCGCTATCATTTGCAAAGGCGCACTGGTGGCTTATCGCGCGTTATTGAAAGAGGCGTTAAAGGCATAGAATCCATTGTGCGCTTTACCATTTTAAATGGCGGGCCAACCATTTTGCAATTTGCCTTTATGGCATTTGTGGTGTGGTACGAATTTGGTTTTGTTTATGTTGCCATTAACGCCATTATGGTTTGGGCCTATGTTTGGTTTACTATCAAAACCAGCAATTGGCGCATAGCAATTCGCCGCGAAATGAATGACAACGACACAGAAGCCAATTCTAAGGCAGTCGATTCATTGCTCAATTTTGAGACAGTCAAATATTTTGGCAATGAAGAAATGGAAGCAGCTCGTTTTGATAAAGCCATGCAAGGCTATGAAAGCGCTGCCACAAAGGTATGGACTTCACTTGCTTGGCTCAACTTTGGACAAGCCATTATTCTTGGCATTGGCATGGGCGCTTCTATGTATCTGTCTGCCCAAGCTGTGAGCGCGGGAGAGCAAACGCTTGGCGATTTTGTTCTTATAAATGCGCTTTTATTACAGCTTTCAATTCCACTTAATTTTATTGGTTTTATCTATCGCGAAATTAGGCAAGGCCTAACTGATCTTGAGGCGATGTTTAGTCTTTTAGAAGTAGAACAAGAAATACAAGATGCACCCAATGCTAAAGATTTAGACATTAGCAATGGTGCCATAAAATTTGATCATGTTGATTTTCACTATGATGAAAATCGCAAGATTTTGAAAGACGTTAGCTTTGAAGTACCAGCAGGAAAAACCGTTGCTATTGTTGGGCCTTCTGGCGCAGGTAAATCAACCATCTCTAGGCTGCTATTTCGTTTTTACGATGTCACAAAAGGCGGCATCACTATAGATGGGCAACCCATTGCAAATGTTACCCAAAAGTCTTTGCGTGGTGCAATTGGCATGGTGCCTCAAGACACGGTTTTATTTAACGAGTCTATTGCCTACAACATTGGCTATGGTCGCTTTGGCGCATCGCTAGAAGATGTAGAAAACGCAACTAAGATGGCGCAAATTGGAGACTTCGTGGCCTCATTGCCAGAGGGCTTCCACACACAAGTGGGCGAGCGCGGTTTGAAACTATCTGGGGGAGAAAAGCAACGCGTTGCAATTGCCAGAACATTGCTAAAGGCGCCGCCAATTTTAATTTTAGATGAGGCAACCTCGGCGCTAGACACACAAACCGAGCGCGAAATTCAATCTGCTCTTGATATGGTTTCAAAAAATCGCACGACATTGGTTATTGCGCACCGTCTATCTACCGTTGTTTCAGCCGATGAGATCATCGTTTTAAAAGCTGGCGAAATAGTAGAACGTGGAACGCATAAAAAACTATTGGCTAAAAAAGGCCTATACGATGAAATGTGGAACAGACAACGCGAAGCAACAAAGGCAGAAGAACAACTTGCAAAAGCTAAAGCAAATGATGTGCATGGTGTCATAAAATAGCGGTTAGACAAGCATTTTTGGTGTTTTTGGTGGTTCACTTATCAACATTTTGAATCACAAAAACCTTTGCTTTCGCCTAGCTAAGCTATAAACAATGTTTTGTAGATAAATAAAGAACGGCACAAAATGAGTTTATTAAACACCATACAAAAAAGCTTCGCTCCAATACATAAAGCGGGCTATCCCTTCATCGCTATATTTTTAGTCATTACAGTTTTTTTGGGCTACTTTTCAGTAAACCTATTTTGGGTTGGGCTAATTTTAACAGCATGGTGTGCTTATTTCTTTAGAGATCCACAACGCGTAACACCAGTGGATGATAATTTTGTGATTAGCCCAGCAGATGGCAAAATCTCGCATATTGGGCAAGTTGTACCACCAGCCGAATTAAAGCTTGGCACAAAGCCATTGTCTCGCGTTTCTGTATTTATGAATGTTTATAATTGCCACGTAAACCGCGCGCCGGTGAGAGGCAAAATTACAAATGTCATCTACAAAGAGGGTGAGTTTGTAAATGCTGAACTAGACAAAGCCTCGACAGACAATGAGCGCAACTCATTGATTATTGATTCTCCCAATGGAAAAGTTGGCGTTGTACAAATTGCCGGCCTTGTGGCGCGTCGTATTATTTGCTGGTCATCAAAAGATGAAGAGATTTCAGCAGGCGAGCGTTTTGGCCTTATTCGCTTTGGTTCAAGATTAGATGTGTATTTGCCAAAAGGTGCAACTGTAAGCGTGGCACTTGGCCAAACGGCTGTCGCTGGCGAAACCATTCTTGCAAGATTTGATAAAGCAACATCCTCACCTATAACGAGAGTGAGCTAAATCGTGGAAGCGCCTTTTCCCCCATTTGATCCAGATGAAGAACAGGCGGCAACCCGTTTGCGCGATGTACCAATTCGCAAGCTCATTCCTAATATCATAACCCTACTTGCCATTTGTGCTGGCCTTACTGCCATACGTTATGGCTTTGAAGGCAAAATGGACTTTGCAGTTGCCGCTGTTATTTTAGCCGCATTTTTAGATGGCATCGATGGCAGAGTGGCTCGGTTTTTAAAATCGACAAGTCGCTTTGGCGCAGAAATG
>JBGCEA010000296.1:0-2682 GCA_045105915.1 Nitratireductor sp. | reverse complement strand
TCTTCAGAAATTGTTCTGGTCTCTGGCAAAAAGCGCCCTTTAAAACCAGGGTGTGGCCAATTTGATTTTAGGCTGAACTCTGTTTTCTTACCATTTGGGATAAGCGCTAATAGCTTTGATCCATTGATCGCCATTTGCATTTCAAATTTAAAGCCGTTTTTTGCCTCTAAAGAATTGAGCGGCAAATGAATGCCACCATTTTGAACATTACTTTTTCTATATCCATAGTTGCGGTTACGAGAATTTGTGTTTGTAGATTTGAGTGTTTTCATGCCGGGCTTAAACACATTTGCATCGCTTGCGCCTATTTTTGCAAGGACCTGTGATCTAAAGCCAGTTGTGTCGGTAATGCCCATAACCAAAAATGCATTTTGCAAATCTGGCTTACCGCCAATTTGGGTAATTCTGCTCAAATCTGGTGCTTGGAACTCGCCTTTGATTTTAGACTTCATATGGTAAAGCGGCACAGAATAAATAGACTTCTTGCGCTCTTCAACTTCAATGCTTGATTGCGTTGAAACCTGATCTGGTGAAATTATGGCATGCTCCACCACTTCACGTTCAACCACCTCTTCGATGTTATTAGATACGCGCTCTTTAAGTTTTACGCTTTTTCTATATGGCACAACTAAATAAGGGCCATTAATGGTTTGGGCAGCGCCCCAGCCATTTGCAATTTCGCCAGCCACAGTTTCTGCTCTATTGGCGCGCTCTTCAACCAAACCCCAAACCAAAAAAGCTGGTATCATGAGCAAGACTGTTATGAGGCCAATGATAACAAATTTAGCGCCTGGTGATTGTGAGAGCCCTGAAAAAAGGCCTGACTTTTGATTTTGCGAGCCATTTGGTTCGCTCGCTGCTGTTTTATTCGTCAATGTGTAAATTCCCAATCTTATTTATACAAAGTGTTAAACCACTATTGAGCGCAATGCATGTTGCAATTATGGCAACATTAAAAGACCTCAATGCTTGGTTGAACTTTTCATTCGCGCACAAAAAAGGCCAGCTTATGTTCGCCGGCCTTTTTCTAAAACTATTTACAAAAACGTTTAGTCGTCAGCTTTTGGATTTACGCGAATGTTCAAATCACGCAATTGCGCGGCAGATACATAGCCCGGTGCGCCCATAAGCAGATCAACCGCTTGTTGGTTCATTGGGAACATTGAAATTTCACGAAGGTTTTTTGCGCCAAGTAGCAACATAACAATGCGATCTACGCCAGCGCCCATGCCACCATGTGGCGGTGCGCCATATTGGAATGCACGATACAAACCACCAAAACGCTCTTCAACAACTTGCTTGCTTAGACCCGCAATTTCAAACGCTTTTACCATTGTTTCTGGTAAGTGATTGCGAATGCCGCCAGATGCAATTTCAAAACCATTACATACTAAATCATATTGGTAAGCTTTAAGTGCTAGTTTGTCTTCATCTGTTTTGGCAGCTTCTAGTGCTTCAATGCCCCCTTGTGGCATTGAGAATGGATTGTGCGCAAATTCTACCGCTTTGTTTTCTTCGTCCCACTCATAAAATGGAAAATCAACAATCCAGCAAAGTTCAAAACGGTTCTCATCAATAAGGCCGCCTTCTTGACCAGCTTTATCACGCGCGGCGCCTGCAAAAGATGCAAACTTTTTAGGATCACCCGCAGCAAAGAAAACAGCGTCGCCAACATCTAGGCCAATTTGTGCGCGTAAAGCTTCTGTGCGCTCTGGGCCAATATTTTTAGCAATTGGACCAGCAGCGTCGAACTTACCTTCCAATTCGCGCCAGAAGATATAGCCCATACCAGGCTGGCCTTCGCTTTGCGCCCATGAGTTCATGCGATCACAATGTTTGCGGCTACCAGCGCCCTTTACAGGAATAGCCCAAACTTGGTTTTTCTCATCTTGATCTAGAATGCCAGCAAACACCCCAAAGCCACCGCCTCTAAAATGCTCAGATACATCTTGCATTTCAATTGGGTTTCTAAGGTCTGGCTTGTCTGAACCATATTTGCGCATCGCTTCATCATAAGGAATGCGCTTAAATTCTTGGGTTACTGGTTTGTCATCTGCAAATGCCTCAAAGATATTGCGCATAACAGGTTCCATTGTGCCCAAAATATCTTCAAGCTCTACAAAGCTCATTTCTAAATCGAGTTGGTAGAATTCGCCCGGCAAACGATCTGCTCTTGGGTCTTCATCTCTAAAGCAAGGCGCAATTTGGAAATATCTGTCAAAGCCAGACATCATGATAAGTTGCTTATATTGCTGAGGTGCTTGTGGCAGCGCATAAAACTGGCCATGGTGCAAACGAGATGGCACCAAAAAGTCACGTGCGCCTTCTGGAGAAGAAGCCGTTAGAATAGGTGTTGAAAATTCGTTGAAACCACATGCGTTCATTTCATCGCGCATTTTGGCAATGATCTTTGTACGCTTAATAATATTGTTGTGCAGTGTTTCGCGGCGCAAATCTAAGAAGCGATATTTCAAACGAATGTCTTCTGGATATTCAGGTTCACCAAATACTGGCAATGGCAGTTCTTCAGCTGAAGAGAGTACTTCCATTTCGCGCGCATAAATTTCAATTTCGCCCGTTGGCAAGTTTGAGTTTATAGTTTCATCCGATCTGGCTTTCACTTCGCCATCGATACGAATAACCCATTCGCCGCGCACCATTTCTGCAATTTTAAATGCATCA
>JBGCEA010000295.1:0-8518 GCA_045105915.1 Nitratireductor sp. | reverse complement strand
GCCGCCAATTGCTGCTTGAATAGGAATTTTAAACAAGTGGCGCGGAATCAAATCTTTTAGCTTTTCACACATCACGCGGCCGCGGCTTTCAGCTGCTCCGCGGTGCACCATCATAGAGAGCGCATCTACTGGCTCTTCATTTACCAAGATGCCCATTTTCACTAGATCGCCTGCACGGTGTTCAAACAATTGATAATCGAATGAGGCATAGCCCTTTGAAATAGATTTCAAACGATCGTAAAAATCAAACACTACTTCGTTGAGTGGCAATTCGTAAACCACCATGGCGCGCTTACCAACATAGGTAAGTTCGGTTTGAATACCGCGTCTGTCTTGGCAGAGTTTTAAGATTGCACCCAAATGCTCATCTGGCGTTAGAATAGTTGCCTTAATCCATGGCTCATGAATTTCATTTATCAGCGTTACATCTGGCATATCTGCAGGGTTATGCATCTCTTGCACATCGCCGCTATTCATATGCATTTCATAAACCACAGAAGGCGCAGTTGCGATAAGATCTAAATCAAATTCACGCTCTAAGCGCTCTTGAATAATTTCAAGGTGCAATAGACCCAAAAAACCACATCTAAAACCAAAGCCTAAAGCCGCAGAAGTTTCCATTTCGAAAGAAAAACTTGCATCGTTTAAGCGTAGTTTGCCCATAGCAGAGCGAAGGTCTTCAAAGTCAGCAGCGTCTACTGGAAAGAGGCCACAAAACACAACTGGCTGTGCTGGCTTAAAGCCTGGCAACATTTCTGCTGTTTGGTTTTTGTCTTCTGTAATTGTATCACCAACACGCGTGTCGGCTACTTCTTTAATAGAGGCTGTAATGAAACCAATCTCGCCAGGGCGTAACTCATCAACCTGTTCCATTTTTGGTGTAATAACACCAACACGGTCAATCGGATATTTTACATCGGCGCCCATCATACGAATGATTTGGCCTTTTTTCATTACGCCATCAATCACGCGTACCAAAACAATCACGCCCAAATATGCATCATACCAGCTATCTACCAATAGTGCTTTTAGCGGCGCATCTGCATCGCCGTGGCTTGGCGCTGGCAATTGTGTAACAATGGCTTCCAATACATCTGGAATACCAAGGCCAGTTTTCGCAGAAATTTCACAAGCCTCACTTGTATCAAGGCCAATCACTTCTTCAATTTGCGCTTTAATGCGCTCAGGCTCTGCAGCTGGCAAATCGATTTTATTCAATACGGTTGCAATTTCGTGGTCGTTATCAATTGCCTGATACACATTTGCTAAAGTTTGTGCTTCCACACCTTGCGAGGCATCAACCACAAGCAAAGACCCCTCACACGCAGAAAGCGATCTTGAAACCTCATAAGCAAAATCAACGTGACCAGGAGTGTCGATCAAATTCAGCACATAGTCTTCGCCATCTTTAGCCTTATAAGACAAGCGCACTGTATTAGCTTTAATGGTAATGCCGCGCTCTTGCTCAATATCCATTGCGTCTAAAACTTGATCGCTCATCTCGCGTTCGCTCAAGCCCTGACAAGCTTGGATCAAGCGATCGGCAAGCGTAGATTTACCGTGGTCGATATGCGCCACGATGGAGAAATTGCGAATTTTGTTTAGACCCGGATATTTGCTACCGGCATTTTTATCTGTGCTCATAAGCGCGTATATAGAGCAATGATTCCTTTGTGAAAACAAATTTATTAAAGATTAGCGCTAAACTTTAATAATAGTCATATTTTGTCGCTGATAAGCAATTAAATATCGTTACCACGCACAATATCAAGCTCGCTTACTTGGCCACTCCAGTTCAATTTTTTATAATCAAAGCCATGTTCAATGGTTGGCTTAATCACATCAAAATAGGGTGAGAGATCAAAATCGCGTGGCGTGAAAAGCGCATGGTGGCGAATGTGTAAAATTTCGCGCTTAGAATAACCAGATTTTGCACTTGTTCTGCCTGGCGCGAGCGTGATTTCTGGTAGAATTGGGTATTTCACTTCCTGAAACGCCTGTGCAATTAAAGAAGAACAAATTGCCTTTGAGGGTTCACCAGAACCAAAAGCAATCATTCTTCTTCGCCATGCAACGGGTATTGGGGGCGTTGGAAAGAAGTATCTCAATAGATCGAAGATGTTCTTCAAATCATATTGTAGGCCGATTTTTGAAATCATATAATCAACTGCGCGCTTTTTGTCTTTTTTAGAAAGCCCAACAGGGCGACAAATACGCGTGTTAAAATTTTCATATTTAGAAAGCTGCACAGCTCTGCAGCCCTTGCCAACATTTACCTCTATTAGCCTCAAAGGTTCTGTTGTCTTGGCTTTTTTAGTTTTCTTAGAAGATGCAGGTTCAACCAGCGCATCTCCAATAAAAAACGCAGCGTGCGACCAAGTAGACTGCGTTAGATATTTAATGCCATTTGAAACAAACTGATTGCCCTCAACCAACAATACATCGCCCGGCTCTAAAATGCTAAGCAATGTGCTTTGGTCTGACGGTGTATAGGGCTTATAGCCTGTCGATTCTTTAGCCAGTCGCGCTGCTAAAAAACCACCAATTTTATTCAAGATTGAATTTACAAAAATCATTTAAATATCAAATAGTCATTATTGTTCGAACAGATGAAACACATATAGGCTAATAAATTATTTTATCCAATTTATCCTGCAATTATTCGATCAAATGTTTTTTACCAGCAATTGGCCTGTTGCTTTGGTTGACAGTACCAAGTAGCGCTCTATTCTAAACCCTACAAACACTTTTCAAGGTGATTTCATGTTTTCGCGCCTATTAAATTTTAAAAAGAAAAAATTCACTGATCTAAATGAGCAAGAGATCTTAGCTTTGGCTATTTCGTGTGAAGAAGATGATGCGCGCATTTATGAAAGCTTTGCACAAAAACTAAGAGCCAATTTTCCTGATACTGCAAAAGTGTTTGACGAAATGGCGGCAGAAGAAGATGAGCACCGCCGCTGGTTGTTTGAGTTACATAAAGAAAAATTCGGCGAACATATTCCCCTTATTCGGCGCGAGCATGTGCGCGGTTTTTATGAGCGTAAACCCCTATGGCTAATGAACGCCGCCAGCATAGATGTCATTCGCTCGCACGCCTCGCAAATGGAGGCGCAGGCTTTTAGATTTTATTCAGCAGCTGCCAAAACGGTAGAAGATGCTTCGATCAGAAAATTATTGGGTGATCTAGCACGTGCAGAAGCCGCGCATATTGGCGTTGCAGTTGGCGCAGAAAACAAGCACGTGCCAACAGATATTAAAGAATTAGAAAAAGAGGCAGAAGATAAGCAATTTGTTTTAACCTATGTCCAGCCAGGTTTGGCTGGGCTTATAGATGGCTCTATCTCTACACTTGCTCCCATATTTGCCACCGCTTTTGCAACGCAAGATACATGGACAACACTGTTGGTTGGCTTAGCCGCCTCTATAGGTGCTGGCATTTCTATGGGCTTTACCGAAGTTGCTTCAGATGATGGCGTCATTTCTGGCAGAGGCTCGCCAATGATTCGCGGCGTGGTAACAGGCCTTATGACCACAATAGGTGGGCTTGGCCATGCGCTGCCTTATCTTATTCCAGATTTTTGGCTAGCCACTTACACAGCTTTTGCCATTGTCGCGTTAGAGCTGCTTGTCATAACGTGGATACAAAACAAATACATGCAAACCCCTTGGCTTAAAGCCATGATACAAATTGTATTGGGCGGTGTACTTGTGCTTGGCGCTGGTATTTGGATTGGTGGGTTTTAAACCACCAAACTACCTTATGCGTTTGCCATTTGATCTAGCGCACGCTTTAACAATTGCAAATCTTCGTCACGCGATAATCTATGATCGCCGCCTTTAACAATGCTCATTGTTAGTTCTTCACTTGGCAGTAATTCTGCTAAACGCACGGCATGTGCCACTGGCACAATGTCATCATCGCTGCCCTGCAAAATATGAATAGGGCAACCCGCTATTATTGGCGCATCTAAAACAATATTATTTTTGGCATCGTCAAAAAGGTTTTTTGTATAAATCTCAAACCATTGTGGGTCTGGCGTTGGTATTTTGATAAACCCATCACGCTCCACCGTTTCTTGCTGTCCGTGACTCATTCTGGGCCATGTTAATTCACTTGCAAAATCTGGCGCAGGTGCAATCAAAATCATACCAACAATACGGCTGTCCTCACCCCGCGTTTTTAGCTCTTGCAACATGCGAAGGGCAATCCAGCAGCCCATAGAAGAGCCAACCAAAATTTGTTTGCCCTCTGTTTGGCTTCCAAAAACAGCAAGGCTTTCTTCTAGCCAGCGCGAAATATTGCCAAGCATAAAATCGCCAGCACCATCAAGTTGGGATTCGCCATGACCAGAATAATCAAAGCGTAAACATGCATTGTTGCTCTCATCTGCCCAATCTTGTAGCACCTGCGCTTTTGATCCCAGCATGTCAGAGCGATAACCACCCAGCCAGACAACACCTAAATTCTCATCGTTAGAGCCCTTGGTGCGCCTAAAGGCAATTTGTCTAGAGTTTTGCGTGTCGCCAACGCTCATAAACTGCGGATTCATCGTTATTTCTTTCATTTGCTCAATATTCGGCGTGGCCTAGCTAATACCCTAAAATTTAACGTATTTTTGCATGATTTTGTAATCATTCCATGCTAAAGGGAATCAGCTTTCGTAAATTTGCCATGTTTTATTGGAAAATTGGAGAGGAATGCATATATAATTTAAGATTATACATGTCATTTAAAGTTTAACAATTTGAGGAGTTATTTGCCATTCGCCGTCCGCATAGAGCGCAAGCGCCAGTAAAAGATGGACCAAGGTCCAATCAAGAAATCCGTGTTCCAGAAGTTCAGCTCATCGATGCTGAAGGAGAAAACAGAGGAAATGTAAACACAGCACAAGCTTTAGAAATGGCTGTTGAAGCTGGTTTAGACCTCGTAGAGATTTCACCAAACAACAACCCACCTATTTGTAAAATTCTAGACCTTGGTAAATACAAATACCAAGCTCAAAAGAAGGCGAGTGAAAAGCGCAAAAAGCAAAAGGTTCAGGAAGTTAAAGAAATTAAGATGCGCCCAAACATCGACACACATGATTATGATGTGAAGATGCGTTCGGTTAAAAAGTTTCTTGGCGAAGGCGATAAGGTAAAAGTTACTCTACGTTTTAGAGGCCGCGAAATGGCGCACCTAGAACTAGGCATGCAGCTCTTGAAGCGTGTAAAAGAAGACATTGCTGACATTTCTAAAGTTGAAGCAGAGCCAAAACTTGAGGGTCGTCAAATGATGATGGTTCTAGGGCCACCTTCTAAGTAAGAGTTTCAAATAATCTTACAAATCAATTATTTAAAGCCGGGCATTTTGTTCGGCTTTTTATTTGCGTGCTTATTTATTGTGGGTCATATCTTCTAAGGTTTTTTCATCGAGTACAGAGATAAAAGAAACCAAAGCGCTGCCAAGTAAGCTTTTTAATTTGCAATTTGGTAATAAAGAACAGGCTTTGCCAGCGCTATCTTTAGAAAAGCACTCAGCAATATGCATGTTCGGCTCAATAAGGCGCACAACATTGCCAATACTTATTTCGTTTGGTGCCATAGCCAGTTTTATGCCGCCATTTCTTCCGCGCTCTGTTTTAATAAACCCATGTAGGGTTAGGTGCTGAGCAGTTTTCATGAGGTGGTTTTTTGAAACAGAAAAACTATCTGCTAGCTCCTGAACGCTAAACAAGCGTTCTGGCGTTTTGGCTAGCGTCATCAAAATTCTAAGTGCGTAATCGGTTTGTAAAGTAAGCTTCATAACAATAGTGGTATTTTAAATATTACTTATTGACAAGTAAAATTAAAGTGGTATTTAAAATACTAGTTTAAGGAGAGTGGCGATGAAATTTTTAAAACTTGTAACAGACATATTTCTTTGGCCAGGCGACTGGGTTCGCCAAAAGGTAGGTATGAGCGTTGAAGAAGATGGCGGTATTTTACGCTCATTCGTCAATATGTGTGTTTGGGGTTCTATTTTTACTGCGCTCGCAATGCAATATTTTCTGTAAATGACCTCAACACAACTACGTGCATCGCCTATTCATTTATCTATAGACGAAGAGCAAATTGGAATTTTTGTAGAAGATTTTTATCTCCATATTGCCAAAAACGAGCGTTTGGGCCCTATTTTCATAAATCGTAACAATGGAGAATGGGCAGAGCACTTAGCTACCATGAAGCTTTTTTGGTCTTCAGTTTTGTTAAAAACAGGAAAATACAAAGGTAATCCTGTTGCAAAGCACAACTCGATTAAAGAGCTGCAAAGCAATGATTTTATGGTATGGATGCAACTTTTTGAGCACAGTGCGCAAAAAACATTCACACCAGAAGCCGCGCCTTTGGTTGTTTTGGTTGCCAAAAATATCGCAAATAGCCTTTGGCTCTCAAAATTTGGTAAAATTGGTGAATCGCCGCCTTTTTGAGGGTTTGCACCAAAGTGCTAGCAAGTGGCACTAATTGCTTGTTTTTAGACTCTTTTTGCTTGCCAAAAACCCTACTTAAGCCTATACAGCTCCAATTGATCGTCTGGCAGGGCATGCCATGATGGTCTTAGAGCGAAAGCTTCGTCAAATTCTACTTTGTTTTCAATAGAGTAGGGTCTTCAGACGAGGCTTTTTAATTTTTAGTTCCAACAGTTAAGGAGCACGCAAATGCCCAAGATGAAGACCAAATCAAGCGCGAAAAAGCGTTTCAAGCTTACCGCAAGTGGTAAAGTTAAAGCCGGTCAAGCAGGCAAACGCCACGGCATGATCAAAAGATCCAATACATTTCTTCGTAATTCACGTGGCATGGTAGTTCTATGCGATGCGGATACAAAGAAAGTAGTTAAACAATATCTGCCTAACAGCTAATCAGATACTTATAAGGATATAGATCATGGCTCGTGTAAAACGCGGTGTAACCGCTCACGCTAAACATAAAAAAGTACTGAAAAAAGCTAAAGGCTTTTATGGTGCTAGAAGAACAACTATTCGCTCAGCAAAACCTGCTGTTGATAAAGCGATGCAATATGCAACACGCGATCGCCGCGCTAAGAAGCGTAATTTCCGCTCTTTGTGGGTTCAGCGTATCAATGCAGCTGCACGTGAAAACGGCCTAACATATGGCCGCCTAATCGACGGCATGAACAAAGCTGGCATCGAGATTGACCGTAAAGTGCTTTCAGACATGGCTATCCATGAAGCGGCAGCATTTACTGCGGTATGTGCAAAAGCAAAAGATGCTTTGGCATATCTTAAAGACACAACACCAAATGCTTTTGAAAGCGCTGTTAACTAGCAAGCGCTTTAAGTATCTGGAAAAATTAGATACCCGCGCTGGCTACAGGCTAGAGCGGGTATTTTTATTTTAAATTGCGGTTGCCCAACACAAAAATTAAACTAGAACTGAGTGTGCAACTGCCCTTACACTTTATTTACCCAATAAACTGCCAAGTTTTGGCAAATGGAACAAACAAATGAGCGACCTTAAACAATTAGAAGCTGACATCTTAAAAGCGATAGAGACGGCAGCAGACGAAGCGGCACTAGAAACCATTCGTGTTGAGAGTTTGGGCAAAAAAGGTTCTATTTCAGCACAAATGAAAACGCTTGGTTCTATGAGTGCAGAAGAACGCCAAGTTATGGGGCCAGCACTTAACAGTCTTAAAAACACAGTTGGCGATGCAATAGCAGAGCGTAAACTTGTGCTTAAACGCGCCGCTATTGAAGAGCGCTTAAAAACAGAAACTGTTGATGTAACATTGCCAGTAAGACAATCACCAAGTGAAGCGGGTCGTATTCACCCTATCTCACAAGTGATTGATGAAATCACCGCAATCTTTTCAGACATGGGTTTTTCTATTGCAGAAGGGCCAGATGTAGAAACAGACTATTACAATTTTACAGCGCTAAATTTTCCTGAAGGCCACCCAGCACGTGAAATGCACGACACGTTTTTCTTTAACAATAAAGAAGACGGCACACGCAATTTGCTTCGCACGCACACATCGCCTGTTCAAATTAGAACAATGGAAAACCAAAAGCCGCCAATTCGAATTGCCATTCCGGGCAAAACGTACCGCATGGATTCTGACGCAACGCACTCTCCAATGTTCCACCAGCTAGAAGGCTTGGTGATTGATAAAGAAGCGAACATTGGTAATCTAAAATGGGTTTTAGAAGAATTCTGCAAAGCGTTCTTTGAAGTTGAAAACATCAATATGCGTTTTCGCCCTTCATTCTTCCCCTTCACTGAGCCTTCAATGGAAGTAGACATTCAGTGTGATCGCTCTGGTTCAGAAGTAAAATTTGGCGAAGGCGATGATTGGATGGAAATTTTGGGTTGCGGTATGGTGCATCCAAACGTTTTGAGAAACTCTGGCCTAGACCCAGATGTATATCAGGGCTTTGCATGGGGCATCGGCATAGACCGCATTGCAATGCTTAAATATGGCATGCCAGATTTGCGCGCTTTCTTTGACGCAGATGCACGCTGGATTTCGCACTAT
>JBGCEA010000294.1:0-5212 GCA_045105915.1 Nitratireductor sp. | reverse complement strand
AGTTCAAAGCTTGAAGTATTGTTTAAAACTTGCTCACCATAAATCGCCGTAATTTGCGCAACATCTTCTATGCGTACCGCTCTAATTTTCATGTGCCCAAACCTTATTTATAAACCCACAATTTTACATACAAAAACGGCGCTATAAAAATCAATCCATAGCGCCGTGAAAAACTTAGTTCAATCGAAAATTATTCGCGGTTACCAAGAAAGCTTAGTAAGAACTGGAACATGTTCACAAAGTCTAGGTACAGGCTAAGTGCGCCCATAATAGCTGTGCGGCCCATAAGCTCTTCATTGCCAGCAACTTGGTCATACATGCCTTTAATCTTTTGTGTGTCATACGCTGTAAGACCTGCAAAGATTAGAACACCAATTGCAGAAATTGCAAAGTGCAGCGCGCTAGACGCTAGGAAGATGTTTACAACTGATGCAATTATCAAGCCGATAACGCCCATTACCAAGAATGAACCCATGCCAGACAAGTTACGCTTAGTTGTGTAACCATAAAGGCTAAGACCACCAAAAGCGGCTGCAGTTACAAAGAATGTTTGTGCAATAGACGCCCCAGTAAACACTAAGAAGATTGCAGACATTGAAATACCCATAATGGTAGCAAACGCCCAAAAGGTCATTTTTGCAGTAGAAGCACTCATTGTATGCATTTTAGCGCCAAGGAAAAAGATGAAGCCAAGCGGTGCAAACATAATCACCCATTTAAGAGGTGTATTATATAAAAGGTTAGCAACTGCTGGGTTAGACTGAGCAAGTGCTGCCGTACCCATTGCAACTAGGCCTGTTAGCGCAAGGCCAATAGACATGTAGTTGTAAACACGCATCATATATGAGCGAAGACCCGCATCATATTCAACGCCAGCGCGCTCAGATGTGCGACCCGTTTGAAATTGGTTATTTTTAAAGTCAGCCATAAAAAATTCTCCGTTAAATGGACTGTTCAAATTCTAGTAATGAAATTGGCGAATATTATGACCAATTACAATAGCTTTGCGCTTAATATGGCGTTCTAAACCACATTCTTCAAGTGTTATTCGTAAAAAGTTTTCTAAACTGCTTAACGAAAAAACTATAGCTCTCTTAGAACTGGCGCAGCCTTTTGGCCCAAAACGCGCCATGTACCAACCAAGCCAAAGCCAACGGTTAAAACAAGAGCCGCCAAAACCGTTCCTGCAGCCACATCTAGCAAAAATTCATACGGAAATTGCATAATTTGAGTAATAACAAACCACGCAGCCACACCGCCTGCCAACAATGCAAAAATTGCAGTTGAAACGCCAAGCAGCGCATATTCATATATGAATGATCTAATAAGTGTGCCGCGTGTTGCGCCAAGAGTTTTTAAAACCACCGCATCATGCACCCTTGCATTATTGCCAGCGGCCAATGCCCCACCCAGCACCAAAACCGATGCAATAAGCGCAACAGATGCCGCGGCGCGAATAGCCAAAGCCAATTGACCAATCAAATCGTTCACAGTGTCTAGCGCTTCACGCACTCTAACACTTGTGACACCAGGGTATTTTGCACTCACATTTCTAATCAAATCACCATCACGCTTTGCTAAATCTTCTCCAGCAACTGCATCGGGTGTCGTTAAAGTTGATAAAAACGAATGCGGCGCACCTGCAAAAGTATTCGGCGAGAAAACCATAACAAAATTAATGGCTAGAGATTCCCATTCAACATTTCTAAGTGAAGCAATTTTTGCAGTAATATTTCTACCCAAAACATTGACGGTTATTTTATCACCAACAGTTAGGTTCAATTCACCGGCTTCTTCAGCCGCGAAAGATACTAGTGGCTCACCTGTATAATCTGCATCCCACCATTCGCCTTTTGAAAGGGTAGAATTTTCAGGAAGGTTTTTCGAATACGTAATACCGCGATCTCCACGCAACACCCATTCGCCGCCATCCTTCACATCATACTCATCTGCCTTAATGCCCTTAATAGAGACAACACGGCCACGCAGCATAGGCACAGAAAACACTTTGCCTTCTGGCGATAATTCAGACAGCAAGTTCTCAAAGCCTTCTTGCTCATTATTTTGAATATCTACAAAGAAAAAGTCTGGTGCGCGCTCAGGAATATTTCCGCTCACTTGTTTTCTCAAATTGCCATCAATCAGTGCTAGCGAAACCAATAGCGCTAACCCAAGACCCAAAGACAAAACAACAGAAGGGGTTAGAGAGCCTTTGCGATGAATATTTGCTACAGCCATTCTAAGTTCAGTTGATTTTGCTTTTGGTGCAGCTTTTGCAGCCTTTTGAATAAGCATTGAGACAATACGCAACAAAACAAAGGCAAACGCGATAGCGCCCACAAATACGGCCGCTACAATTTTGTTAGCAGATAAGAAAATTGCCATGGCAACCAAAATTGCAACACAAATAACCAGCGCTATGAGATAAGATAAGCGTGGCAAAGCACCAAGCGCACCGCCACCTGCCGATCTAAATAAATCAGTAGCTGGAATTTCACGCGCAACGCCCAAAGGCCAAATGGCAAAAGCAAAAGCTGTCAACAATCCATAGACAGCACCAAGTGCCAAAGGTGCCCATTGCAAAGAATAACTTTGCGGCAAAGGCAACACACCTTGAAGCGCACTAATGGCAATAAATGGCATTGCAGCGCCTATCAATAAGCCAACAAAAATACCGCCCAAAGACAAAATTAAAATTTGCAACAAGTAGGTTTGAAAAACCAAATTACCAGCCGCACCCAAACTCTTAAAGGTTGCTATAACTGGACGCTTTGTTTCTAAGAACGCACGAATGGCATTTGCAACGCCAACACCGCCAACAATGAGAGCCGTTAAACCAACCAAGGTCAAAAAGTCTGAAAAGCGCTCAATATTGCGAGAAAGCGCAGGCGCAGCATTGCCGCGCGAGCGAATACGCCAGCCTTCATTTGGAAACTTCGCTTTTAAGTCTTCTTCAAACAATGCAACGCCAGCTTCACTGGCATCGTTTAATTTCAACTTCCAAGTATTTCTAACAATCGAGCCGGGCTTTAGCAGCTCTGCACTTTTAAGCGCAGCTTCGCTCATTAAAACGCGTGGCCCAAAACCAAAGCCTTCACCCAATTTATCAGGCTCGGTCTTTATAAAGTCTTTAATCGTAAAATTTGTTAAGCCAATTCTTAAAGTATCGCCAATGGCAACTTCTAGGCGCTCTGCCAAAATTTGCTCAATAACAATTTTGTCTGCACCTAATGATTCAAGGCTTACAACGCCATTTTGGCCAACCAATTCGCCAAAGAGCGGATATTTCAGATCAACCGCTTTCAACTCAATTAGTGCCTGATTAGAACCATCTGGCAAACGCGCCATGCCGCGCAAATTGGCAGAAGTACTAACCACACCCAAGCTGTCTAAATAACTTAATTGTTCAGGCGATAAGCCACGTTGCGATAAGGACACCGAAACATCACCGCCCAAAATATTTTGGCCTTCTGCGGCTATGCCTTGCGTAATAGATTGCGAAACAGAATTAACACCCGAAATAGCAGCAACACCCAAAGCAATACATGCCAAGAAAATGTAAAAGCCTTTAAGCCCACCGCGTAACTCGCGAAGCGCAAATCTTAAAGCCAGCCAAATACCAGAGGCAGGTTTTTGAGAATTTTGCATAGCTGCAGATGTTATATTCGCTTCCGTGCTCATTATGCTGCACTCGCTTTTTTAGCGGTTTTCTTTTTAGCGCTTTTTGCCGTTGCTTTTTTTGGTGCTGCTTTTTTTGGTGGCGCTTTTTTTGCAGCAACTCTTTTAGTCGCCGCGCCGGTTTCTATAGAGCCCGAATTCACACGCACTGTTCTATTGCACTGCTCTGCAAGCAGCCTGTCATGCGTTACCAAAACAAGTGTCATACCGCGCTCTGCTTGTTTGTTAAACAACAACTGCGCTACCTGATCGCCAGTATCACCATCCAAATTACCTGTCGGCTCATCTGCTACCAGCAATTTAGGGTTAGGCGCTAGCGCTCTAGCAATCGCAACACGCTGTTGCTCACCACCAGACATTTGCGCAGGATAATGTGATAGTCGCTCACCAAGGCCAACAGATTTCAGCTCTTCTGCCGCTTTTTCAAATGCACCATCAATGCCAGCCAACTCTAACGGCACAGCAACATTTTCTAATGCAGTCATATTAGGAATGAGATGGAATGATTGGAAAACAATGCCAATATTCTTACCTCTAAAAGAGGCTAAATCATCTTCGCTTTTGCCAAGCAAATTTTCGCCAGCCACTTCCACAACGCCGCTATCGGCTTGCTCCAGGCCACCAAGCACCATTAAGAGTGTAGACTTGCCAGAGCCCGAAGGGCCAACAATGCCAATCGATTCGCCCTGACCAACATCAAGATCCATACCTTTAAGAACATGTACCCTAGATGCACCCTCACCCAATGTGAGATGGACATCTTTTAGACTAATTGCGTTCTTATTATTTTTTGAAACATCTCTATGATCTTGCATATTGGACACGCCAACTCCATCTTGAATATTATATTGCTTTATATCCATATGGAGAAGATGTATTTCTTTTCAATATGAATGTTCAAAAATTCGAAATTTTTAATTGGTGCTAAACTCACGCACCACCAACTCGTACTAATAACTGGTACAAAAGGGCTCAACACATGTCACGTGAATTATTAGTAAGGTTTAGTTTTACGCTTTTCAGCGCTCTGCTTATTAGTCTATCATTATTCAGCACGAGCAGCATGGCTCAAGAGCCAAAACGCATTGTAGTATTGGGTGATAGCTTGGTTGCAGGATATGGATTGAACCCAGGCGAAGCCTTTCCTGAGAAATTACAAAAAGCACTCGAAATTGATAAACAAACTTTTGTCATCGAAAATGCAGGCGTTTCTGGCGACACATCAAGTGGTGGCCTTTCAAGGCTAGACTGGTCTGTTCCAGATGGCACGCATGGTGTAATTTTAGAACTTGGAGCAAATGATGCACTGCGCGGCATTTCTACTGATCTTACTAACGCTAATTTAAATAGCATTGTTTCGCGCTTAAAAGAGCGCAAAATACAAGTGCTATTGGTTGGCATGATGGCGCCACCCAATATGGGCGCAGACTATGGCAAGCAATTCAATGCAATATATCATACCCTAGCAAAGCAAGAAGATTTGGTTTTCTACCCTTTCTTTTTAGAAGGCGTCGCTGGCCAACCCCAGCTTAAT
>JBGCEA010000293.1:0-2696 GCA_045105915.1 Nitratireductor sp. | reverse complement strand
AATAGCTTCAACCTCAGCATCATTTAATAGTTTTTCACAAAACCCAGCAGTCAACTCGCTTGGCAGCGCAACCTCAAATCCATCTTCGCCCGTATAGCCAGTGCGAGAGACAAACCAATCGGCTTGAGGCTCGTAACCGCTCATAAAGTCTAGTTGTTTTACTCTGATACCAAGGCGCTCTAGCACATCTTCGGCCTTTGGCCCTTGCAAGGCGATAAAGCCTCTTGGGATCACCTTTACGCTCGCATCAAAATTTGCAGCAACATTTGTAATATGGGCAATGTCTTTTTCAGCGCAGCCCGCATTTGCCACAATCAAAAAGCGTGTATCGCCCAAACGCGTGATGATAAGATCATCAATAATGCCGGCATCTTCGTTTAAGAAAAATGTATATTTAGCCTCGCCAATGTTTTGAGAACTTGCATCGTATGGGCAAGACTTAGAAATTGCGGCTGAGGCCTGATTGCCCTCAATCTCAATATGAACCATGTGCGAAATATCAAACAGCCCAGCAGCTGCCCTAGTATGCAAATGCTCTTTCATCACACCAAGGGGATAAAACAATGGCATAGAGTAGCCAGCAAAAGCACCCATTTTGGCGCCAAGTTTTTCATGAAGATCAAATAAAGGTGTTTGTTTCAATTTCTTACCTCAAGCCATGGTTCAACTGCTCCAAAATTGAAGCAATATCCCCTCTGTCTTGGGCCTGAGAGATTGACGGGTTTCCCCGCTTACACCTTGGGCGCGAACATACGTTCGACTTTCCAGAGCGCTATCATTTCAACGGTCCCGTTGCCTGAGAGATTATGGGAATTTTCACCTTCGGCGGCAGAACAAACTGCACTCTCCCATTGAAATTTAGAGCTTTCGCTCAACTAGCAATTTTTGTTTACTCAAAAGTGAAAAATTCTGCAAGCCACTTGCGCGTTATAAACAAGAATTTTGAGGTGAGCGATTTAAACGCCCCTTGTTAAACACCTATTAGAAAATCAGATTGTCATACAATTAGCTCATAACAAGTACTAAACATTGAAAAGCAGAGGAGATAGCCCGCTCAAAGTAGAAAAAGCATCATATACTTTAGTCTACCAAGGGTATTGCACTACTACGGCTTCATCTAAAGCTAACGTAGCGTTAACGGCTCTATAGCATTAAAAAAACTAGATTTTTGGCCGTTTAGAGCAGTTTTGCATTGGAATGCAAACGTGTATCAATTATATAGCACTTCATATTTCATACTGTACCCTACTAGTATTGTTAAGCAAAGGACGTACAAATCACATCCGAAGAATTTAGTTTTTAACATTCAGTATTTAAACAAGAAATTTAAATAAATTTAGGGATGAACCACATGTTCGGGGGCGAATATACAAGATCAATAGCGCTGATTGGTTTACATGAATCAATTGAGAGCAATGGCTTGGATGCTGAACAAATTTTCATCGATAATCAGCTCAATGATATCTTAAAATCTTATAATGATACTTTTCATATATCCAGCCAAATCAATGATTGTATTTTATTGGCCGTTGAAAAAACTCAAAACGAAAACTTCACGCTAGAATGGGCGCAATCGCTTAAACCCTATTTCCCAAATTTGGGCTCTGCTTCATGCCTTACATTTGAACATGAAAATGTAGAGCAATGGCTGAATGCCATCATAGAATATCAAAACGTTCAAACTTATTCTCAAAGCCTTGAGTTGGCTTTTACGCAAGAAGATAAAGAAGAAGATATATCCCTAATCTTTAAAGGCTTTGACAAACAGCCAAGCACTATAACGACCCATTATATGGCATCTTTAAAAATGCTCATCGATCAGATTTGCGGATCAAAAGAATCAATCATAAAACAAGTAAATTTTTCTTACCCTCGACCTAAATCGATTGAAATCTATTATGAAGTTTTCGGTGAGAACGTACAGTTTGAATGCCAAAGAAATGAAATCATTTTCAACCCCGATGGGTTGCAAGTACATATTAATAAATCAAAAGAGCATTTAGAGGGCGCGATAGAGCAATATATAGCCGCGCGCATGCACCTACACCCAAGAAAAAACTTAATTTCGATGAAAAGCACACTCAAAGTTATTTTGTTGCGTGTCATGGGCACTAGAAGAACGACACTCAACACGATGGCCGGCTCTTTGAGCGTTAGCCCCAAAAAATTACAACGTCTTTTGGCAGATGAAGGCACTTCCTTCTCTGAAACCTTAGATGAAGTGCGTCAAGACTTAGCGCGCTCAATGCTTACAAAAACCACAATTCCAATAAGGCATATTGCACATGTCTTAGATTATGCATCTAGCCCGCCCTTTACTCTGGCTTGCAGACGCTGGACAGGAATTGCGCCAAAAGTGTTTAGACAACTAAATAGTGTAGTTTAAAACTCAACTAGTGATTTCTTAGTTTAACGCTAAACTAAATACTTTTTAAGCCGCCAAAGTCTTCAATAAACGACACTACAGCTTCTATGTTTTCGCCCCTACGCATGTCAGTAAACACAAAAGCGCCCTCACCATTTGGTGTTGTTCTTGCGTTTTGAGCATCGCTCTTCATCGTGTCTAAATTTGCACCCACATGTGGCGCTAAATCTTGCTTATTGATAATCAGCAAATCAGAGCGCGTAATAGCTGGGCCACCTTTTCGTGGAATATCTTCGCCTTGGCAGACCGAAATGACATAAAGCGTTATATC
>JBGCEA010000292.1:0-4413 GCA_045105915.1 Nitratireductor sp. | reverse complement strand
TATGCACCGCGCACCAACGGTGAACTTAATTGCGGGGCCGCAAACCTATCATAATATTTCGGATATGGTGGCAAAAGCAGAAAACGGCAAACGTGTTGTTGAAACCGATTTTGAAATTGAAGAAAAATTTGCACGCCTTACAACCCCTACAAAACAACAAACCATTGCTAGAGGTGTTGCTGCATTTTTAACAGTGCAAGAAGGTTGCGATAAATTTTGTACTTTTTGTGTTGTGCCTTATACGCGCGGCGCAGAAGTTTCTCGTTCTGTCGATCAGATCGTCGAAGAGGCGTATCGTTTGGTTGAGGCTGGTGTTCGTGAGGTTACCTTGCTTGGCCAAAATGTTAATGCATGGCACGGCACTAAAGATGGCAAAAAATGGGGACTTGGCGACTTGCTTTATCGCCTTAGCGAGATTGAAGGGCTATGGCGCCTTCGCTACACAACAAGCCACCCTATTGATATGGACGATACTTTGATTGAGGCACATGGCAAAATTGAAAAGCTAATGCCTTATCTGCATTTGCCTGTGCAAGCTGGTAGCGACAAAATATTAAAAGCAATGAACCGCCACCACACAAAAGAGCAATATATTGATGTGATAAATCGCGTTAGAAAAGAACGTGCGGATATGGCTATTTCTGGCGATTTTATTGTAGGCTTTCCTGGTGAAAGCGATGCTGATTTTGAAGACACAATGCAACTCATTAAAGAAGTTGGCTACACCTCAACTTATTCATTCAAATATTCTGAGCGCCCCGGCACACCAGGCGCTGAGTTAGAAGATAAAATTCCTGAAGAAGTAAAAGCTGAACGCCTATTGCGTTTGCAGGCGCTTTTACGCGAGCAACTTATCGATTTTAATGCAAGTTGTGTTGGCAAAGAAATGGACGTGCTACTAGAGAAAAAGGGACGCGATAGCGGGCAATTAGTTGGTCGCTCTCCTTGGCTACAAGCAGTTGTTGTAAATGGCGATGTTTCAGAAATTGGACAGATGATAAGCGTTAAAACAAAAAGCTCAAATGCCGCAGCCTTAATGGCAGATAGAATTTAATTTTTTAGCAAATGCTACTGGACAAAATATTAAATCACTGTCAGATTTTATAAAGTCATTATTTAATAATAGGCCCTTTGGAGTAACTATTTTTGAACACCAAAACACCGACTTCTAAAACACCTACTAAAAAAGCTAATTCAAAAAAATCTGGTAAAACCAGCGCACCCAAAAAAGAAGAGCATTTAGCGCTCTCTTTTGAAAACAACAAATTTGCAAGCCTGTTATTTGGGCAATTTGATGAACACCTAGCAATGGTTGAAAAAATGCTAGAGGTGAATGCAGTTGCTCGTGGCAATGAGGTACACATTGATGGCGATAACGCCAATGTGAATAGAGCGCGTATTGCCCTTGAGCATTTGTATGAGCGCTTAGAGCAAGGCGAAATTATTGAAAGTGGCGATGTCTCTGGCGCTATTCGAATGGCAATTGAGCAAGATCAACTCTCGCTTCCAACGCTTGGCAAAAATGGCACCAAAAAAGGCAAATTGGCCATGGCGCAAATTGGAACACGCAAGAAGGTAATTCAGGCGCGAACCAAAACCCAAGATCATTATATTAGAGCCATGGATCGCTGCGAATTGATTTTTGGTGTTGGCCCTGCTGGCACGGGTAAAACATATTTAGCGGTTGCCTATGCAGCTTCGCTTCTTGAGCGCGGCGCTGTTGAGCGCATTATCTTATCGCGCCCAGCCGTTGAGGCTGGTGAGCGATTGGGCTTTTTACCGGGCGACATGAAAGAGAAGGTCGATCCTTATTTGCGCCCCCTCTATGATGCCCTATACGATATGATGCCGGGTGAACAAGTTGAACGTGCACTAACCAGCGGAATAATAGAAATTGCGCCTTTGGCATTTATGCGTGGTAGAACGCTTGCCAATGCGGCTGTCATTTTAGATGAAGCGCAAAACACGACTTCCATGCAGATGAAAATGTTTTTAACGCGCCTTGGCGAAAATTCTAAAATGATTGTAACGGGCGATCCATCGCAGGTAGATTTACCGCGTGGCGAAACTTCTGGCCTTGTTGAGGCCATGGATATTTTGCCCGATATTGAAGGCGTTGAAAAAGCGGTCTTTAATGCAAAAGATGTTGTTAGGCATCGCCTAGTGGCAGAAATTGTGAATGCGTATGATAAAGCTACTCAAAAGAAGATTGCAAAAAACTCTTGAACGCAAATGTACCAGAAATAGACATTGCTATAAATGACGATGCTTGGCTTGCATTATTGGGCAGCGAAAAACAGATGCACGCCCTAAGCGAAAGCGCACTTAGCGCTGCAGCCAATGTAGCAAACCTAAAATGGCCAAGCCATGCTGAGCTTAGCATTGTTTTTACGAATGATGACGAGATGGCAGAGTTGAACAAGCAATGGCGCGATATCGATAAGTCTACCAATGTGCTTTCTTTTCCAGGCTCTGATGTGAGTGTTGGCGAAGAAGCTGATGCGCTGATTGGTGATATAATATTGGCACATGAAACCATTAGCCAAGAAGCCATAGCCCAAGAAAAATCATTTAATGCGCATTTATCGCATTTGCTGGTGCATGGGTTTTTGCATTTATTTGGCTACGATCATATTGAAGATGACGAAGCGCAAATTATGGAAACGCTAGAGATAAAAATTTTGCAAACACTAGAAATTTCCAATCCGTATCATTAACTGCAAATATAATGATCGATTGAATATCTTTCTTAAAAATGGCACATAGAATTATTAGTATTTTAAAAATAGAGTTTGAGTGTCTAAATTTTTCGACGAAATGAAGTTGGCAACAAAAATATGAACAAAATTGTGACAAGCTCACTTGAAGGCACAAGTACCGCTAATAGCAATGCTGAAAGCGCGAATAACAATGATGACGCCCAAAAGGCTGAATCTAGCGAGCCTGACAGTCCGCATTCATCTGAGCAAAATACTACTAAAAGCAACCCAGCTGGCAACTGGTTTACGAGATTATTTTCACGTTCAAAAAATGGCAACGGAAACATTCGTAGTGAATTGAATGTTGCCCTTACTTCAAACGATAGTGATTCAAGCGATTTTAGCATTGGCGAAAAGACGCTACTTAGAAACATCCTCTTATTGCAAGATGTTAAAGTAGAAGACATTATGGTGCCACGCGCCGAAATTGACGCGGTTGATATTGATACAACGCTTGGTGAGTTACTGCAGATTTTTGAACAATCTGAACATTCGCGTTTGCCTATTTATGGTGAGACCTTGGATGATCCGCGCGGCATGATTCACATTCGTGATTTGATGGCATATCTGACCACAAATTCTACGAGCAAGCGCAAAACAAAAACCAAAAGCCTGCCTAATTTGAGCAAGGTCGATCTTGAAAAAGAGATTGGCAAAATCAACATTATGCGCAAGGTTTTGTTCGTGCCGCCTTCAATGTTTGCAGCCGAATTGATGGCGCGCATGCAAGCCACACGTACGCAAATAGCTCTCGTAATTGATGAGTATGGCGGCACAGATGGCCTCATCTCGTTAGAAGATATTGTTGAGGTTATTGTTGGCGATATTGAAGATGAGCACGATGATGAAGAAGTGTTTATCAAGGCGTTGCATAAAAACGGCGCTGAAGATGGATTGCGCTGTGATGCCAAAGCAGAAATTGAAGACATTCAAGAAGCCTTAAATGGTAATTTTGATGTTGGCGAACACGATGAAGATGCTGATACTATTGGCGGCGTTATATTCTCTTTACTTGGGCGTGTGCCAGTAAAGGGCGAGATGGTTGTTGCGTTTGGTTATGAGTTTAACATCATAGATGCAGATCCGCGCCGTATTAAAACAGTGGATATGCGCCCTGCAAAACGCAGCACATCGCGTAAGAACTACAAGCAATAAACACTTAATTTTCTTACATTAGTATTTCAAAAAAAATTGCATTTGTCTTGCGTGTATGAGTGTGCGCAATTACTGATAGTGTTTAATAAAAACGATTCGGTGATGCATTGCACGATAGACTTTTAAAGCTTTCAGCTTGGTGTGTTCTAACCTCTGGTTGGACAAGATACCTTAGCGCATTTGTGGCGGGTCTTTTTTCTGCTCTTGCTATGGCGCCCTTCGACGCTTTTCCAATTTTGTTTTTAACGCTCCCCGTTTTTATTTGGCTATTAGACGGTGCTTATAGCGATGCACGCTCTAGCTTTTTTGGCGTCAACAAAACCGCCTTCTTAACGGGCTGGTGGTTTGGATTTGGTTATTTTGTTGCTGGTCTTTGGTGGATAGCAAATGCTTTATTGGTTGAGGCCAATACATTTGCTTGGCTTATTCCGCTTGGTGTGGCTGGCTTGCCTGCAGGTCTTGCTATATTTTGGGGACTGGCCGCTATTACTATCCGACC
>JBGCEA010000291.1:0-11229 GCA_045105915.1 Nitratireductor sp. | reverse complement strand
CCGCCGCCAACAACAACCAAATGTTTTGGAACTTTAGTCAGCTCTAAAGCACCGGTAGAAGAAACGATTGTTTTTTCATCAATATCAACTTCAACACCCGGAATACCAGCAACGCTAGACCCTGTTGCAATAACAATGTTCTTTGTCGCAATTGATTGCGTTTTGCCTTTTTCATCGCTCACTACAACCTCACCAGCTTTGGCTATTGAGCCAGTACCATGAAAAGTGGTGACTTTGTTTTTCTTCAACAAAAACTGAACGCCATCTACATTCGATTTAATGGTCGCGTCTTTGTGCGCCATCATCTTTTTCAAATCGAGTTTTGGCTTACCAACATTTACGCCCAAACCCTCTAAACCATGCTCAGCTTCGTGATACATCTCAGAAGCATGCAGCAATGCTTTAGACGGAATACAACCCACATTTAAGCATGTGCCACCAAAGGTGCTCATCTTCTCAACAATGGCGGTTTTAAGCCCTAATTGCGCGGCCTTAATTGCGCAAACATAACCACCCGGCCCCGATCCAATAATTACAACGTCAAATGTCTCAGACATATTTTTTCCTTTTTGCAGCCTAGCGGCCGCCAGTTACATCAATTGTTGTTCCAGTTACATAAGAAGAGGCATCGCTTAATAGCCACGAAATAGCCTGCGCTACATCCATTGCAGTGCCAGCACGCTTCATAGGAACCGAGCTTATCATTTGCTCAACACGATCAGGCTCACCGCCTGAAGCATGAAGCTCTGTATCGATAATGCCAGGACGCACACCATTTACGCGCACCCCCTCTTCTGCCACTTCACGGGCAAACCCCACGGTAAATGTATCAATGGCGCCCTTAGAGGCGGCGTAATCTACATATTGCCCGCCAGCACCCAAAGTTGCTGCCGCAGATGTTAGATTGACAATAGAGCCACCCTTGCCGCCGTGTTTTGTAGACATTCTCAAACACGCCTCACGCGCACAATAAAAGCTACCCAAAATATTTACATTCATCATACGAGATAAACGATCGACGCTAAACTCATCAACACGCGCTTTAACATCAACAATACCAGCATTATTCACTAGGCCAACAAGCGTTCCGTGTTTGTCTGCTTCTTTAAAAAGAGCAATCACTTCATCATTGCTCGCAACATCGCCTTGCACTGCAAAAGCCTTGCCGCCTTTTGCTTCAATCACAGAAACAAGAGCATCAGCCGCAACTGCATTAGAAACATAATTTACACAAACCACATTGCCAGCTTCTGCCGCCAAAAGGGCAGCTGCTGCCCCAATGCCACGACTACCACCTGTTACAATTACTACGTTGCTCAAAATAGAATCCTAATTTGCATCATAAATTTTTGAAGGCTCGCCCCGCTTAAAAGCGCTCTAAGTAACTTGTCCAACCAATTCAAAAGTCATGATTGCCATACCTGCAACCGACACAACCCAAATGAGCGTGCGAATATATGCAATGCCAGCAACATAAGCTGGCAAATAAAACACACGACCCCAAAAGTAGAGTTGCGCACCAAGCGCTGTCATTGCTGTCCAGCTTTCAGTGAGATGAACAATAAGTGCCAAAGACGCAAAAATTGGAAACGATTCAAGCATGTTATAATAGGCGCGCTCTATACGAGCTGCATAGCCTTGCGAACCAGCTTCATGATCGCGAGCGCTCACCGTATTACTTAGGCCATTTTGCAATAGCCCAACAATAACTTGAGCAACCAATTGAATGATTAATAAAATTACTGAAAGTATCAGCATCTTAATTTCTATGGACATTCAACTTTCCTTTCGAAAAACACATATTCAACTTGAATATAATAGCAATTAGATTGCGATTACAAATCAAGTACCAAGCGCTCAGGATCTTCCAGGCTTTCTTTAACACGAACCAAGAACGTAACAGCCTCTTTGCCATCTACAATTCTGTGGTCATATGAAAGCGCTAGATACATCATAGGGCGAATAACAACTTCACCATTTAGTGCCACTGGGCGCTCTTGAATTTTGTGCATACCCAAAATGCCAGACTGAGGCGCATTTAAAATAGGAGAAGACATTAGCGAGCCATACACACCACCATTTGAAATAGTGAATGAACCACCCTGCATATCAGCCATAGACAATTGTCCATCACGTGCAGCCATGCCAAGTCTACCAATTTCTTGCTCAATGCCAGCAATGCTCATTTGGTCTGCATCACGAACAACAGGCACAACAAGGCCTTTATCTGTACCAACTGCAACACCAACATGCGCATAGTTTTTGTAAATCAAATCAGTGCCATCAATCTCTGCATTTACTGCAGGAATTTCTTTAAGCGCATGCGTTACTGCTTTTGTGAAAAAGCCCATAAAGCCAAGTTTCACACCATGCTTTTTCAAAAATACTTCTTTGTATTTCTTGCGCATTTCCATCACAGCGCTCATGTCAACTTCGTTGTAAGTTGTAAGCATAGCAGCTGAGTTTTGTGCGTCTTTCAAGCGACGTGCAATTGTTTGGCGAAGTCTTGTCATTTTAACGCGTTCTTCGCGCACTTCATCAGACCCACCAGCAGTAGCAGCAACAGCAGGTGCAGAGCCCGCTTTCATTACGTCTTCTTTTAGCACTTGGCCGCGCTTACCAGAACCTGCAACATTTGCAGGATCAATGCCTTTTTCTGCCATCATTTTTTGAGCAGATGGAGCAGCTGGCATTGCACTTGAAGCTGGCGCGCTGCTAGCCGCGGGCGCCTCTTCTTTTTTAGCTGGGGCAGGAGCTGGTGCAGCGCCATCGCCTTCGCCAATCAAACCAAGCAAAGCATTTACTTCAACAGTATCGCCTTCTTGTGCAGAAATTTCAGCAAGAACACCCGCAGCAGGTGCAGGCACTTCAATTGAAACCTTATCGGTTTCCAGCTCAACCAGTGGCTCATCAACCGCAATTGCATCGCCCTTTTTCTTAAGCCAAGTACCAATTGTTGCTTCTGTTACAGATTCGCCTAGCGTAGGTACGCGGATTTCAGTGGCCATAACTTTTATCTCTCACATCGTTTCAGTTATTAGAGTTTAATTTATTTCTTAATGTCACCCAAAGCATCTTCTAAAAATGCTTGAAGCTGTTCTAGGTGTCTAGACATTTGCCCCGTTGCAGGAGATGCCGCAGGTGCTCTACCTGCATATCTAGCACGAGAATGTTTTGCATTAATGTGCGTAAACACCCATTCCAAATAAGGTTCAATGAACGACCAATAGCCCATATTTTTTGGCTCTTCTTGGCACCAAACCCACTCAGCATTTTTGAATCTGGAAAGTTCGCTAATCATAGCTTTTGCTGGGAATGGATAAAGTTGCTCAACACGCAAAATATAAATGTCATCAATGCCGCGTTTTTCGCGCTCATCAAACAGATCATAGTAAACCTTACCAGAGCAAAGAACCACGCGCTTAATTTTGCTATCTTTTACAAGCTTAATGCCCTCGCCTTTATTCATCTGGGCATCATCCCATAACAAACGGTGGAAGGTAGATTTTGCACCCATTTCTGACAATTCAGAAACCGCACGTTTGTGGCGCAGCAAAGACTTTGGCGTCATAATAATAAGTGGCTTACGAAATTCACGGCGCAATTGGCGGCGTAAAATATGGAAGTAATTAGAAGGCGTGGTTACATTTGCAACCTGATAATTGTCTTCTGCACAAAGCTGAAGGAAACGCTCTGGACGAGCCGAAGAGTGCTCAGGTCCTTGCCCCTCATAGCCATGTGGCAACAACATAACCAGGCCACACATACGTAGCCATTTGCGCTCACCAGAAGAGATGAACTGATCGATAACCACTTGCGCACCGTTTACAAAGTCACCAAATTGCGCTTCCCAAACAGTCAAGGCATTTGGCTTTGCTAGCGAGTAGCCATATTCATAACCAAGCACCGCTTCTTCTGAAAGCATAGAGTTGATGACGTCATATTCACCAGTGCTTTTTGGCAAGTTTTCTAGCGGTATATGGCGCGCTTCAGTTTCTTGATCGTACCAAACAGAATGTCTTTGCGAAAATGTGCCGCGCTCTACATCTTGTCCAGAAAGACGAACAATATGACCTTCACTAATTAAAGAGCCATAGGCCAATGCTTCTGCTGTTGCCCAATCAATGCCTTTACCAGATTCAATCGCGTTTGATCTATTATTGATAAAACGTTGAATGGTGCGGTGCACCGTAAACCCCTCTGGTACCGTTGTTATAGCTTGGCCAATTTCTTTCAAAGCCTTAACCGGCACACCAGTTGCGCCAGAGCGTTGCTCATCTGCATTATCAGCAACTTTCAAGCCGCTCCATGCACCATCTAACCAGTCAGCACGGTTTGGCTTATAGTCGTTGCCCGCTTCAAATTCGATTTCTAGATTTGCACGAAATTCTGCTTTCATGCCATCAACGTCTTCTTGGCTAAGAACACCATTTTCAACCAATTTTTTAGAATATAGCGCAACAGTTGTTGGGTGTTGGCGAATTTTCTTATACATTTTTGGCTGTGTAAATGCCGGCTCATCGCCTTCATTGTGGCCAAAGCGACGGTAGCAGAACATGTCCAGCACAACTGGCTTCTTAAATTTCTGACGATATTCAGTCGCAACTTTTGCCGCATAAACCACTGCTTCAGGATCATCACCATTCACATGGAAAATCGGCGCTTCAACCATTTTCGCCACATCAGATGGATAAGGCGAAGAACGCGAAAAAGCAGGATTGGTGGTGAAGCCAATTTGGTTGTTCACGATGAAATGGATAGAGCCGCCAGTGCGGTGTCCCTTTAGGCCAGATAAGCCCAAGCATTCAGCCACAACACCTTGACCAGCAAAAGCTGCATCGCCGTGTAGCAACAAAGGAAGCACAGTATTACGCGGACGAGAGCCACGTTCATTTACAGCCTCTCCTGCATCTTGCTTAGCGCGCGCTTTACCCAAAACAACAGGGTTCACGATTTCCAAGTGAGATGGGTTAGCTGTAAGCGACAAGTGCACATTGTTGTCGTCAAATTGTCTATCTGAAGAAGCACCAAGGTGATATTTAACATCGCCCGAACCTTCAACTTCTTCAGGCTTAAATGAGCCACCTTTAAATTCGTGGAACACAGCTCTAAATGGTTTTGACATCACATTTGTCAAAACATTCAAACGGCCACGGTGCGCCATGCCAAGCACAATTTCCTTAAGGCCCAATTGGCCACCACGCTTGATAATTTGTTCCATGGCAGGAATTAAAGATTCGCCGCCATCCAAGCCAAAGCGTTTTGTGCCTTTATATTTTACATCCAAAAATTGCTCAAAGCCTTCTGCTTCAATCAACTTAGAAAGAATGGCTTTCTTACCCATATCTGTAAAGGCAACGCCTTTATCTGGGCCTTCAATACGTTCTTGAATCCAACCCTTTTCTTCTGGGTTAGAGATATGCATAAATTCAACGCCAATAGTATCGCAATATGTACGTTGTAAAATTTCCATCATTTGCGAAACAGTTGCAAATTCTAAACCCAACATATGATCGATGAAAATTTTACGATCATAATCTGCTTCGCTAAAACCATAAGAAGAAGGGTGCAATTCATCATGCGCTTCCTTCTTTTCTGCAATACCAAGTGGATCTAGATTAGCATGCAAATGCCCACGCATTCTGTAGGCTCTAATCATCATCACAGCTGCAACACTATCTTTAGTCGCTTGCTGAATTTCTTGTTCAGATGCGCCGCCAGAAGAAGCTGATTTGCTTTTTATTTTATCGCTTATGTGTTTTTCAACTTCAGCCCAATTGCCATCTAGTGCAGATACCAATTCGCCATTTTCGGCTTCTGGCCAATGCGGCTTTTTCCAAGATGCGCCTTGTGCATTTTTAAGCACATCCACCGCATCATCCCCTTGCTCAGCAAAAAATGCCTGCCAATCGGGATTTACCGACGAGGGATCATTCTTATAAGAGGCATACAATTCATCAATATAATCGGCGTTACCACCGTACAAAAAAGAGCTTCTAGCAAATTCTTCGTTGGCTTCTTGACGTGCCATATATTTTTGCGGGCGAACCCGCCTCCTCATATAAAATTGTTTAACGCATTCACTTAGTCGAAAATAGTAAGGCCGGCTTACGCCAGCCTTACTAAGTACTTATTTCAATTTTGGCGCAATTTCTGCACATGTTTCACACAAGTCAGCAACCGCAGCGACTGATGTATCAAACATTTTTTGTTCTGCTTTTGAAAATTCAATTTCAATAACGCGCTCAACACCATTTGCACCAAGTACAGTTGGCACACCAACATACATGTCTTTAACGCCATATTCGCCGTTAAGCGCCGCAGCACAAGGCAGAACGCGCTTCTTGTCACGCAAATAGCTTTCAGCCATCAAAATAGCAGAGGCCGCAGGCGCATAGTAAGCAGAACCATTACCAAGCAAGCCAACAATCTCGCCGCCACCTTTTCTGGTGCGATCAACAATTGCGTCTAGCTTTTCTTTAGTTGTCCAACCCATTTTAATAAGATCTGGTAGCGGAATGCCGCCCACTGTTGAATAACGCACTAGTGGCACCATTGTGTCACCGTGTCCGCCCAAAACAAATGCCGTTACATCTGCAATAGATACATCAAACTCTTCTGCCAAGAAGTGGCGGAACCTTGAAGAATCTAAAACACCAGCCATACCAACAACTTTGTTTTTTGGAAGGCCTGAGAATTTTTGCAATGCCCAAACCATCGCATCTAGCGGGTTCGTGATACAAATTACAAAAGCGTTTGGAGCGTATTTTTTAATGCCCGCGCCAACTTGTTCCATAACCTTAAGATTGATACCCAAAAGATCATCGCGGCTCATACCAGGCTTGCGTGCAACACCAGCAGTAACAATACAAACATCAGCGCCTTTAATCGCTTCGTAGCTTTGCGTACCTGACAATGCGCTATCTTGGCCATCCACTGCATTTGCTTGCGAGATGTCTAAAGCCTTACCTTCAGGTGTACCAGCTGCAATATCAAAAAGAACAACGTCGCCAAGTTCTTTTGCTGCCGCTAAGTGCGCTAATGTTCCACCGATCATGCCGGCGCCGATTAAGGCGATTTTATTACGTGCCATTTTTAATTCCTTTGTAAAAATCACAACCAGCCTATCGCTGATAATGATTCAATCTATACCACCACCCATATTTTCCCATACGCATTAAATAACCATGCAGGGTAAACATTGATCCGTTAAATTCATTCCAATTCAAAACCTTGATGTGAGATCACACCAAAGCCAACGATGCTCTTAGCCAATTGCCGCTATAAGCGACCCCTAAACAAAACAACTCGCTTCTATAAAAGGTATAAATCACTAACCAAAAATGAAGTAACATGCAAATGAACTTTTTTTATTGTTTTCTTTCAATCGTTTAAAATTATTACAACTTACGTATACGTAATTTAATTTATAAAGAAGTAGCATTTCAGTAAGCACAAAGCCTATCAAAGCATGCATATTTTCTTATGATTACAGGACACTAATGGATACAAATTAGCAATAATCAGAATTTATTGTTGCTCAATTTGAGCTAAATACTCACTCGACTGCATTTCGATTAAACGAGATGAGGTTCTTTGAAACTCAAAGCTCTCTGTTCCAGTTAATCCCTGGCACAAAGCATGTGGGTTGGCATCGGCTGAAATTATCAGTCTTTTTTTCTGGTCATAAAGCGCATCGATTAACAATATAAAGCGCTTCGCCTGATTTCTCATCTCAGAATTCATAATGGGAACACCCTCAATGAAAAACGTATGATACTCTTTTGCAATGTCTAAATAGTCAGCCGCTGCAAGCGGCACATTGCATATTTCGTCAAATGTAAATTTAGCAATACCCCTTGCCGCAAATGGTATAGATATTGCGCGCCCTTTGCGCTCAATCGAGGCTTTCTCTACTTTTAAGCCAGAAGTCATGCTTTGCCACATAGCATCAAAAGCCGCTTCGCTTTTTTTGCTAAGAGGCGCCAAATAAACTGGATTATTTGAAAACTTATCCAGTCGATAATCTTTTGGTGCATCAAGCTCAAAAATATCGACCTTCGTTTTAAACAACTCGATAAAGGGTAAAAACAAGCTACGGTTCAATCCATCTTTATAAAGATTATCTGGCGCAACATTAGAAGTTGCAACCACCATACAGCCCTCTTCAAACAAAGTCGTAAATACCCTGCCAAGAATGGTCGCATCTGCAATATCTGTAACTGTAAATTCATCAAAACAAAGCACCTTGGCCTCACCGGCAAGGCTTCGTGCGATTGGTGGAATAGGATCTTCTTCTTTTACCTCGCCTAACTTATAGGCTTTGCGATGCGCGGCAATTTTGTCTTGAACATCAGACATAAACTCATGAAAATGCGCTCGCCTTTTAGAAGTATCGCTCACATGGCTATAAAATAAATCCATCAGCATAGATTTACCACGCCCAACAGAACCCCAAATATATAGACCTTTAAAATCAGACGGCTTGTCTTTACGCGCAAACAACCAACCAAGAGAAGATGATTTTTTAGCCAAAGAGTTTGAATTTATATGCTTCAACAAAGCGTCTAAACGCTGCGCAAGATCAACCTGTACTGGATCACTTTCAAGCTCGCCCGAGCATACCATTTCCTTATAGGATTTTTCTACTGGACCCATTAAAGGCTTCCCAAATCTAACATTCCATCAATTCAGCTTTTGCCAAAAGAAATACCTAGAAGTAATTATACTTACGAACGGGACAATGAAATTGGTGCGCCGCTATTGGTTGTTCCATCATAGCGTTCGCCACCAGAATTAAACAATCTAGCAACCGTGTTACCACCACTATCTTTAAGCACCACTTGCTTGCCGCTCACATCCCATGCGCTAATTGCGCCAAGTTCTGCACTTGAGCATTTGCGAGAAGCAGCTCTGTAGCCACCTTGCCATTTTGTAAATGCCAATATCATTCTGCAATTTGGGTTATCGCTTGCCACAACCCAAGTGCCAGAAACGGCCTCTCTTGTTACTGGCTTGCCGCTAGGCTTTGGCGCTGCCGCTTGGGGTGCGCTTGGAGTAGATGGCGCGCTAGGTGCGCTAACTTGATTACTAGCAACTTGTGTAGCTGTATTGCTCTGCGCCACTTGCGGTGTAACAGGCGCTTGGTTTTGCGCGGCTTGCTGAACGCCAAGACCGGTTGGAGCACCAACAGAATTTGCGTTCGGATTAACACCAACTTGCGAAGAATTTGCCGTGCCAATTGGAGGCAAAGAATTATTAGTTACAGGGGTCACTGGCGCAGAAGCCAAAGGCTCTGGCGAGATATCATTAATCGAACGATTACAGCCAGTTAGCATTCCAGACAAAGCTAGAACGGCTAAAGAAGAAACCAAAACGGTTTTTTTATTGTAAGATTTTGTCATTTACTAAGCCCCTAAGTGGCACATTCCCTAATTCACTTGCGTTGTTAAGACAACTTTAAGCTTAAAATTAGGCCAAATTTTCTTTCATAATCACCTGTAATGGTAAACAGACTATGAATAAAGCCATAGGGACTTAGTATATTCAATATAAATCAGGGTTAGTGATCGCCAGAAACGCCTTTATAGGCCTCTTCACCCCAAAGTGCTTTCACTGTTCTATTGCGCCCACACGCTAAACGATAATAGTTATAACGCACTGGGTTTTTCTTATAATAGTCTTGGTGATAACCCTCAGCTGGATAAAATGTAGCTGCATCACGAATGGGCGTGACAATTGGCTTTGACAAAAGCTTTGCCTCTTCAATTGCCATTTTAGACTTTTCAGCCAATTCTTTTTGAATATCGTCTAGAGCGAAAACTGCAGTTGTATAAGAATTCCCGCGATCACAAAATTGACCACCATTATCGGTCACATCAACCGTGCGCCAAAAAATGTCTAGCAATTTAGCGTAATCAGTTTTGGTAGAATCGTACTGAATTTGTACAACTTCCAAATGCTGATCTTTTACATGGTTTTCATAAGTTGGGGTTGTTGTGTTGCCACCAGCATAGCCTGACTGAACATCAGTTACACCTTCAACATGCTCAAAGTCTTTTTCGATGCACCAAAAACAACCACCAGCAAAAACGGCCGTTTTTGTTTCAGCATAAGCTGCGCCACTAAATAATGATGAACCCAAAAGCAGGCTGGCTGCCATTACTTTAATATTGAAATTTGACAATTTTCTCTCCAATCAGAATTAAAGTCTATAATTAGGCGTTTCTTTATAAAATAGAAAATCAATAAAGCACACATTCGCGTGAACAATAAAGGCCGCAAAAGCGGCCTTCAAAATGCATAAAGTTAAACACAAAGCCTATACGCGGCGCTCAACCAACATCTTTTTAATTTCAGCAATTGCCTTTGCAGGGTTCAAGCCCTTAGGACAGGCCTGAGCACAGTTCATAATTGTGTGGCAACGATACAAGCGGAACGGATCTTCAAGATCATCCAAACGATCCCCCGTTGCTTCGTCGCGGCTATCAATCAACCAACGATAGGCTTGCAGTAATACTGCAGGGCCTAAATATTTATCGCCATTCCACCAATAAGAAGGGCAAGAGGTTGAGCAACAAGCGCATAAAATACACTCATACAAACCATCTAGTTTTTCGCGATCTTCATGGCTTTGCTTCCACTCAGTTGCAGGTGTTGGCGTTGTGGTTTGAAGCCACGGCTGAATAGATGCGTGCTGCGCATAAAAATGCGTCATGTCAGCAACCAAGTCTTTTACGACTGCCATATGCGGAAGAGGATAAACTTTTACGCTGCCACTAATCTCATCAAGACCCTTAGTACAAGCAAGTGTGTTCGTACCATCAATATTCATGGCGCATGAACCACAAATACCTTCGCGGCACGAACGGCGTAGCGTTAGCGTTGGGTCAATTTTGTTTTTAATCCAAAGCAAGCCATCTAGTACCATTGGGCCACAATCATCTGAATCTACATAATATGTATCAACCGATGGGTTGTTTCCATCATCTGGTGAATATCTATAAATACGATACTCGCGCAGATTAGTTACACCCTCTGGCTTTGGCCAAATTTTGCCTTCACGGATTTTTGAATTTTTAGGAAGCGTTAATTCAACCATTAGTAAACCCTCGCCTTTGGAGCAATTTTCTTCATGTTGATTCCGCCTTCTTTTTCTTTTGTCAAAGGCTCTGTCACAACTGCTCTATAGTCTAGTTTCACTTTGCCTTTAGCATCTACCCAAGACAA
>JBGCEA010000290.1:0-3210 GCA_045105915.1 Nitratireductor sp. | reverse complement strand
CCTTTTATAATGCCTTCTTTTTCTAAAAACGCGTCATCAGATTTAGCAATAATATCTACCATAGCATTGCCAATGCATAAGACGTCAAAACGTGTGGTCATAGGTTTACTCTTATCTATTTGATTAAAACTGAGGGGGACTTGTCATATAAAATCTAAAACTGCAACCAAAATATAACTTGCAACCAAGGGGTTGGGTTATTATTTCTAAACCAGTTGAAAGGAACACTTATGGTTATCGAATCTGCCCGCAAAGCAGCAAATGCAATTTTACAGCCAAACTTTAGATCTATTCTCTTAAAGTCTATTGGCCTAACGCTGTTATTATTTTTTGGCTTGTGGTTTGCGGTAGAAAATGTGTTCTCAACAATCATTTCACCCTCACTGGTTGGTTGGCCTTGGGTTGCCACAATTTTGGTGTGGCTACTTGGAACAGGTGTAATTATTGGCGGCGGTTTTTTATTAGCGCCCGTTTCTGCAATTTTCGCTGGTCTCTTTTTAGATGATGTTGCCGAGCACTTAGAAAAAGAACATTATCCAGAAGATGAAATTGGCCAGCCGGTTCCTTTGAACAATTCTATTTGGCTCGCAATAAAATTTACTGGCTTGGTTTTGTTCGCCAATATAGTGACACTGCTTATGGTGCCATTTTTGGGTATTGGTTTTGGCATATTCTTCCTCGTAAATGGATATTTACTAGGGCGTGAATATTTCACATTTGCTGCCATGCGTTATCGCTCTGAAGCAGATGCAAAAAAAGTGCGCCAGCTCAACTCAACGGCTGTTTTCTTGGGCGGTATTGTGATTGCGGGCTTTATGGCAATTCCAATTATAAATTTGGCAACGCCTGTTTTTGCTGCGGCTCTTATGGTGCATTTGCACAAGGAAATTTCTAAGAAATATCCAGACAGCTCAGTGCCAAATTATGTTTAATGAAAACAAATGGTTTAGCGCCTAAAACTCTTGCTCTGGCAAAAGCACAACCGGCGCTGGCACATCGCATGTTTTTTCTTTTGATTTGCAAATATCTGCAATCACACAAGCTTCGCATTCTGGCTTACGTGCTTTGCACGTGTAGCGCCCGTGCAAAATGAGCCAATGGTGAGCATGATATAAAAACTCTTCAGGAATAGCTTTTTCTAAAATAGCTTCTACATCATCTGGCGTTTTAGCTGGCGCCATACCAATGCGGTTTCCTATGCGCAATATATGCGTATCAACCGCAATGGTAGCTTGGCCAAACGCCATAGACACAACCACATTAGCCGTTTTTCTGCCAACACCAGGCAGCACAGTGAGTGTGTCTCTATCGGTTGGCACTGTGCTGTCAAAATCATCAATCAACATTTGGCTTAGTGCAATTACATTTTTTGCTTTGTTTTTATAAAGCCCAATTGTTTTTATATAATCGCGCACTTTGTCTTCACCAAGCGCGACCATTTTTTCTGGCGTATCTGCTACCTTAAAAAGTTCTTTAGTGGCTCTGTTAACACCCACATCGGTGGCCTGTGCAGAAAGCGCGACAGCAACAACCAAGGTGAATGGATTGGTGTGGTTCAACTCGCCCTTAGGCTCAGGCCGCTGTCCTTTAAAGCGAGAGAAAATTTCAACCATCTCTTCTTTATTATATTTGCACCTTGGCAAACGTTTTTTTGCAGCTGTTTTTTTAGGCACTGCCCTTTTAGGCGCTGCTCTTTTAATGTGCTTTTTCTTATCTGGCATTTTCATCTCAAAAATTTAGTTAAATGACATTTGCATATTTTATGATGAATAGACAAGAATCGGGTGGCGCAGTTTATAAGCTCGGTCTATCTTCAAAGCATGGAACATGAATCTTTAAATGACTATAATCTGGTTTGCAAAGTGATTGAGCTGATTTCTCAAAATTGGCAAGATCAACCGCAACTAGAAGCCTTGGCGACAGAAGTAAATCGCTCGCCCACACAATTGCAAAAATTGTTTACGCGCTGGGCTGGTCTATCGCCAAAAGACTTTTTGCAAGCTGTCACATTAGATCATGCAAAACGATTATTAGCAGATGATTTGCCTTTGCTAGATGCCAGCTTTGAGCTTGGCTATTCAAGTCCTGCGCGCTTGCACGATTTATTTGTAACGCACGAAGCCATGTCGCCTGGTGTTTATAAGTCGGGAGGAGAAGGCATAGAAATTTTTTATGGCTATCATGCTTGCCAATTTGGCACGGCGCTAGTGATGGCAACCAATAGGGGTCTTGCTAGCATTTCGTTTGCAGATAACCGAGAAGAAACTTTGCCAAACGCAACGCACCCTTTAAAAAACAAAGATGAGGCCTTTGAAGATATGGCCTCTCGTTGGCCAAAGGCTACATTTACTCTCAACCAAGAGCTCACCGCGCCTTATGCCAAACGTAGTTTTGATAAAAACAGTTGGCAAAAAGACGACCCGCTAAGAGTGGTATTAATTGGCACTGATTTTGAGATTAGAGTATGGGAAGGGCTAATGAACATTCCTCTTGGTACAGCCACCACTTACTCAGAGCTTGGTTCAAGCATTGGCGTTAATGCGCCTCGCGCAATTGGCAGAGCAGTAGGCAGAAACCCAATTTCATTTGTCGTGCCATGCCATAGAGTGGTTGGAAAGTCTGGCGCCTTAACCGGCTATCATTGGGGACTAACGCGCAAGCGCGCAATGCTTGGCTGGGAAACAGGTGTTGTGGCAAGCTGAAGCCAAACAAAAAAGCAGCCGAAATAATTCGACTGCTTTTAAAATTAAAAATAACTAAGTGAGTTGTAGTTAAGCGTGTTAGTGCGCTTTACTCATGTCACCCAAAACCACCTTAGACTTAACAGAGCTATCGGCGTTTAATTCATAAACCATTGGCACGCCTGTTGCTAAGTTTAGCTTCAAAATATCTTCTTTAGACATTTTATCCAAAATCATAACAAGCGAGCGAAGCGAGTTACCATGGGCTGCTACCAATACTTTTTGGCCTGCTAAAACACGCGGCAAAATTTCACTCATATAATAAGGCCAAACACGTGCGCCCGTATCACGCAAAGATTCGCCTTCATCACCTGGAGGCGGCGTGTCGTAAGAGCGGCGCCAAATATACACTTGCTCATCGCCCCATTTTGCACGCGCATCATCTTTGTTCAAACCAGCAAGATCGCCATAGTTACGCTCATTCAAAGCTTGGTCTCTTATCGTTTCAAGATCAGACTGACCAACGCCA
>JBGCEA010000289.1:0-3801 GCA_045105915.1 Nitratireductor sp. | reverse complement strand
TAATTCGTATAGGGTTACAACTGGGCCCGGGTGCACCTGAATGATTTCGCCTTTAACACCAAAATCGTCTAATACACTTTCTAGCAGTCTTGCATTTGCTTCTAATGCTTCGTTTGAAAGCGTTGCGTCTTTTACGATGTTTTTGTGTTCGCTTAAGAACTCTAGTTGCGGTAGCTCAAAATCGTCTGTTGGTAGCAGTGAGCCTTGCGATTCACGAGAAATGCGTGAGCTTGGTTTTGGCTTTGGAGCAGGCGCTTTAATGCGGTTTGTTTGAGATAATGGCGCTGCAGGTGCGGCTGTTTGCTCTGCCATGTTTTCTAAAGCTGGCTCAGATTCAGCGATTTGCGGCTCATAATGCTGCGCATCGTTATAGACTTGTTCGCCATATTGTGGCGCTGCTTCTGGCGCAGTAATATAGTCTGATGGGTGTGTGTTGAACTGCGGCTCAACTGCCATTGGTGTGTATGGTTTATCATCGAATGCTTCTAAACCATCATCAGACGGTGAGGTAAGTTCATTATATGCATTTGAAATGCGCTGCACTAAACCAGTTTTTGGCTGTGCATTCATATCATCAAAGTTAGCATCCATAGCGTTATCCATTTGGGGTGCAGCGCTATGAGGTGCTTGCATTGTAGGCTCGGTAAATTGAGCTGATTCTTGTTTTTTGCGTTTGCGCATGGCTCTAAAGGTTAGAACCCAATGTGTAATTGCGCCCAAACCACCAAATAAAGCACCAATTAAGCCAACTCTAATGCTGCCATTTTCGTCTGTTTCTTCTTGATCTAAGTTAAAGCCATTTGGATCTGTTTTTGCAGGGCGATTTGTAAGGCCAGATGCAAATAGTGTTAGGCCAATTGCTGGCAAGATGAGAAGTACAAAAAAGATGATCGCAAAAATATTTGATGGGTAATCACCAATTATAAAGCCTGGAATTGATAAAATTAAATCTCCAGCAACGCCGCCCATACCAGCTGGTAGCGGCCATGTTTGCGAGATTGGCAAGCAGCCAAGCGCTGCTGATGTTGCAATAACAGAAAGCGGCCAAGCAATAATTCTTTTTTTGATGAAGCCAATTGGTTTTTTAATAAGCTTTAACCAGCCCCATACTGCAACAGGCACTAGCGCAACTGTGCTTGCTAGACCAAAAAACTGCATCATTAGGTTTGCAAAAGATGCACCCAAAAAGCCGCCAGCATTTTGTGTAATGTTGCCATTTGCGTTTGATAGGCTTGGATCATTGATCGACCATGTGGCTAAGCTTGCAAAGGCAATAGCTGTAAAGGCTAAGAGCACTAAGCCCAGCAAAATGCCAAATTGACCCGAAAGCCAAGATTTATATGTTGGCGCTGGCTGTTTAGCTTTTTTTGTATTTGCGCTGGTCAATTGCATGGTCGTGTTCCCGCGGGTAATTAGAATCCAGTAATTCTGGTAACTCTAACTTAGTGGGGAGAGGTTAATCAGTTGTTAACTATATGACGCTGGGGCAAAGAAAATTGAGTTTTGTAGGCGTATTTTGAAAAAATAAAGGGGACCCTAATGGATCCCCTTTAAATAGGACTAAGATATAAATCTGGGGACTTTCTTAATCCTTAAGACTTAGTTAGCCTCTGCCAAATTCAGGATATGCTTCCACACCCACTTCAGCTTTGTCTAAACCTAGCATTTCGTCTTCTTCTGAAACACGAATGCCCATTACTGCTTTTAGGATTAACCAGATAACCAGTGATGTGATGAAGGCAAATGCGCCATAAGCAACAACACCAAGTAGTTGAACACCATAAGTTGCATCGCTATTTGTTAGCGGCACAATTAACGTGCCCCAAATACCTGCAAATAGGTGAACTGGGATAGCACCAACAACATCATCAATTTTGAATTTGTCTAACAGTGGAACTGTGAACACAACAATTACGCCGCCAACTGCACCAATAAGCATTGATTGAACGATGCTTGGAGCTAGAGGTTCTGCTGTAATTGAAACTAGACCAGCAAGCGCGCCGTTAAGCACCATTGTTACATCAACTTTTTTGTACATGATTTGTAGCAAGATGATTGTTGTTACAACACCAGCTGCTGCAGCCATGTTTGTGTTTACAAAGATACGAGAAATATCTGTAACGTCGTTGATTGTGCCCATTGCTAGTTGTGATGCGCCGTTAAAGCCGAACCAACCAAGCCATAGTATGAAAGTACCAAGCGTTGCTAGAGGAATAGATGAGCCAGGCATTGGTGTTACACCATTTGCAGAGAACTTACCTTTACGTGCACCAAGTACGATAGCGCCAGCAAGAGCAGCCCAACCGCCAACTGAGTGAACAAGTGTAGAACCAGCAAAGTCTGAGAAGCCTTTTCCGTCTAACCAGCCTGCACCCCATTCCCATGAACCAGCAATTGGATAAATAAAGCCAGTTAGGAATACAGTGAAGATAAGGAATGGCCATAGCTTAATACGCTCAGCCAATGTACCAGACACAATAGATGCAGCAGTTGCAACAAATACCATTTGGAAGAACCAATCAGAAGCTGTTGAATAGCCAGTATCTAGTGAGTTTGCGCCAACAGCATCAATGCCATAGCCAAAGCTGATTGAACCCATTACGCCTGTGCCTTCTGCAACATTTGTGTACATAAGGTCGTAACCAACTGCCCAATACATAATGCCGGCAATTGAAAACAGTGCAATGTTTTTCAAAGATTGCATTGAAACGTTTTTAGAACGCACAAGGCCAGCTTCTAGCATTGCAAAACCAGCTGCCATCCACATTACAAGGAAGCCACCGATTAGAAATAATAGTGTGTTGAAAATATAAGCTGTATCAGCTTTGGTTGCGAATTCTGTCTCTTGAGCAAATGCTGGTAAAGACAAAAGCGGTAGGGCAAGAGCCGCACCAATAATTTTTTTGCTAATGTTCATGTTTTTAGTCCTTAGAACTATCAATAATTTTGATTAAAGAGCGTCGTCGCCAGATTCGCCTGTGCGAATTCGAATGGCTTGTTTAAGATCGTAAACAAAGATTTTACCGTCGCCGATTTGACCTGTTTGAGCCGCCGCCGCAATTGCTTCAACCGCTTTATCAAGCGAGTCATTTGAAACGGCTACTTCAATTTTTACCTTAGGAAGAAAATTGACGGTGTATTCTGTGCCGCGATAAATTTCTGAATGGCCTTTTTGGCGTCCATATCCGCGCACTTCAGTTACTGTTAGCCCCTCAATGCCAAGAGCTGTGAGTGCTTCTCTTACATCGTCAAGCCTAAATGGCTTAATGACTGCTGTTATGAATTTCATATCATCACCTGTTTTTTGCGGCCTAACACAAACTCTTATGCGCCAAACCATTGTTGTTGCCATCGATTGAAAGAGCGATACTCTTTAAAAGATAGCGACTCCCTTTCAAGGTCTGTGCCAAGTGAAAATATTTTTTATTAGATGTTGATTTAATTGTGCTTTTTAAAAAACAGCGTAAAAAATGCCCAAAAGCTGGGTGTGATATATTTTCTAATTTGCTTAATTTTTAATCACGATATGATAAATGATTAAAAAATAGGCTTCTAGCCACCAGATGGGTTAGTTTTGCGCTGCTGTCTGCTTCTAAAACGAATCAAACCTTCTTGCGCGCAAGAGGCTACAAGCTCACCTTTAAGATTATAAATGCTTCCGCGAGAGAAACCGCGCCCGCCAACCGATTTTGGACTGTCTTGGTGGTAGAGGTGCCATTCTTCAAAATTTATGGGTCTATGAAACCACATTGCGTGGTCTAGGCTAGCAACTTGTAAATTAGGATCTGCAACCTGTGTGCC
>JBGCEA010000288.1:0-8691 GCA_045105915.1 Nitratireductor sp. | reverse complement strand
ATTCGTCAGGGCGACCAAATTGAGTGCTTCCACGTTGAGCACATCAAGCGTAAGCTAGACTAATATCCCTATTAATTGAGCGTTTTTGGTCCAATCCCAATGACGCGCAAAGGAACTTAAAATGAATAAGAAAAACAAAGGTCCTTCTCAGCGCCAATTGCGTGTTGGCGAATTGGTTCGCCATGCTTTGACGCAACTTTTGCAGCGCGGTGAAATTCCTGACCCATTGTTAGAAAAATCTGTAATCTCAATTACTGAGGTTTCTATGACGCCAGATTTGCGCGTTGCAACTGCTTGGATATCACCATTGGGCGAACCAGACGCACAGCCCGTGGTGAAAGCACTTGCGGTGAACGCAAAACTTATCAAGAAAAAACTAGGACCAGCGCTGCGCGATATGAAGCACATGCCTGATCTTAGATTTAGAGCCGATACCAGCTTTGATAATTACGCCAAAATTACTGATCTTTTAGCAACGCCTGAAGTTGCACAAGATTTGGACAAAAATGATGGCAAAGAGGTTGAACCCGGCTTGAACAATAAAGATACGAGCTCTTAAAAAATGGCCAGACAGCGTATTAAAAAGGGACGCCCAATTTCTGGTTGGATTATTCTTGATAAGCCATTGAATATGGGCTCTACCGATTGCGTTTCTAAAATTAAGTGGCTTTTTAAAGCGGCCAAATGCGGCCATGCAGGTACGTTAGATCCGCTTGCAACTGGCATGCTGCCCATTGCTTTGGGCGAAGCTACCAAAACGGTGCCATATGTTATGGATGGCGAAAAGACATACCGCTTTGCGGTGACTTGGGGCGCACAAACCACAACAGACGATTTAGAAGGCGAAGTTACTGATACCAGTGATGCTCGCCCAAGCGCAGATGATATTTTGAAGCTATTGCCAAAATATACAGGTGACATTCAGCAAGTACCGCCACAATATTCGGCTGTGAAAATTAATGGCGAACGCGCTTATAAATTGGCACGTGGCGGCGAAGAAGTTGAAATTAAGCCGCGCGAAGTATCTATTTTTAATATATCCGTTGTTGAGAACCGCTCTGCCGATGTAACGGTTTTTGAAGTTGTTTGCGGCAAAGGCACTTATGTGCGCTCGCTTGCACGCGATATGGGCAAAGATTTGGGCTGTTATGGCCACATCACAGAACTGCGCCGCACAGCTGTTGAACCTTTTAACGAAGATGATCTTATCCCTCTATCAGAGCTCACAGACCTTGAGGGCAATTTAGATGGCTTGGATGAGCAAATATTGGCAACTGGCATTGCGCTAGATGAAATTCTAGAAATTCCAGTTTCTAAAGAACAAGCTCAGCGCATTAGATCTGGCAACCCTGTATTGCTTATTGGCCGCGATGCGGTGAGCTTTGCCGATGAAGCCTATGCCAGCTTTGGCGATGATTTGGTTGCCATTGGCTTTGTCGATAAGGGCTCTTTTCAGCCAAACCGCGTGTTTAAAGTGTCTAGTCTTTAGAGGCCATTGGCGTTGGTCGGCGAAGTGCATAAAACACTAGCTTTTCTTATCGTTTTACCCTATAGAACCCCTAATAATGAGCCTTTTGAGAAAATTGGCTCATTATTGCTTTCATGGCCCCTGCTGGACGACATCTTGGCAGAGGGCGACTTTAAAAACTACCGTCTCATTATTTGAATTTGGCGTACAAGAAATAGGAAATATCGATGTCGATTACACAAGAGCGTAAAGCTGAACTAATGAAAGAATATGCAACAAAAGAAGGTGATACAGGTTCACCAGAAGTACAAGTTGCTATCCTTTCTGAAAGAATTGCAAACCTTACAGAACACTTTAAAGGCCATAAAAAAGACAACCACTCACGTCGTGGTCTTCTTGCAATGGTTTCACAACGTCGTCGTTTGTTAGACTACGTGAAAAATATCGACGAAGCGCGCTACAAGTCAATTATTGAGCGCCTAGGACTACGTCGCTAATACGAGTTTTGGCGGGGCTGATATTCAGTCCCGCTTTTTGTTTATTAAAGGGCATTAAACATGCGGCCTTTTAGTAAAATGTAATCGGTTTTCATTTGGGGGCAGGATTACTAGATATCTGAAGCATACCACCCATACATTCAGGTCTCTTGTTGTCTTGCCCGTGATTTCCACAAAAACGCATGAAAACACAATGAGCCAATTGCGCCTATAAAACCCTCATGAAAAGCATGGGGTGAGCAAGCGCAACAAGGTGGCTCTTATATAAGGACAAGATATGTTTGATCATAATCTTATTGAAATTGAGTGGGGCGGACGCCCGCTTACTATTGAAACTGGTAAAGTAGCACGCCAAGCTGATGGCTGTGTAATTGCAACTTACGGCGAAACTGCTGTTATGTGTGCGGTTGTCTCTGCTAAAGCGCCAAAGCCTGGCATGGACTTCTTTCCACTAACTGTAAACTACATTGAAAAAGCATATGCTGCTGGTAAAATTCCAGGTGGCTTTTTCAAACGTGAGGCGCGCCCTTCAGAAAACGAAACACTAGTTTGTCGTTTGATTGACCGCCCTATTCGCCCACTATTTGCTGACGGATATAAGAACGACACGCAAGTTACTTGTATGGTTCTTTCGCACGACATGGAAAACAACCCAGACATCGTTGCAATGATTGCGGCATCTGCGGCTCTTTCAATTGCTGGTCTTCCTTTTGAAGGCCCAGTTGGCGGCGCACGCGTTGGCTTGATTGATGGCGAATATGTTCTTAATCCAAACATCGACGAAATGGACGAGTCTGATCTTGATCTAGTTGTTGCTGGTACTAAAGACGCTGTATTGATGGTGGAATCAGAAGCTAAAATTCTTAAAGAAGAAGTTATGCTTGGCGCGGTTATGTTTGGCCATGAAGAGTTCCAGCCTGTGATTGACGCAATTGCTGAACTTAAAGAAAAATGTGGCAAAGAAGAGCGCGAACACTCAGCGCCTGACCATAGCGACCTTGCTAAGAAGCTTACAAAGCTTGTTGGTAAAGATATCGAAAAAGCTTACAAAGTTGCTGACAAACAAGATCGTTATTCTGCTCTTGATGAAGCTAAGGCAAAAGCTAAAGACAAATTCTTGAATGAAGATTCAAGCGAAGACGAAGCTAATGTTCTTGGCGAAGTTTTCAAATCTGTTCAAGCAGATGTTGTTCGTGGTTCAATCATCAAAACTGGTAAACGTATTGATGGCCGTGATCTTTCGACAGTTCGTGCGATTGCTTCAGAAGTTGGTATCTTGCCAAGAACACACGGTTCTTCATTGTTTACACGTGGTGAGACACAAGCGATTGTTGTCGCAACACTAGGTACATCTGACGATGAGCAGATGATTGATGCGCTGACTGGCACATACAAAGAAAACTTTATGTTGCACTATAACTTCCCTCCATATTCTGTTGGTGAGACTGGCCGTATTGGCTTTACGTCACGCCGCGAAATTGGTCACGGTAAGTTGGCATGGCGCGCTGTGCGTGCGGTGCTTCCTGCACCTGAAGAATTCCCATACACATTGCGTGCGGTTTCTGAGATTACAGAATCAAATGGTTCGTCTTCAATGGCAACTGTTTGTGGTACATCTCTTGCATTTATGGATGCTGGCGTTCCTCTGAAAGCTCCTGTTGCTGGTATTGCTATGGGCCTTATTAAAGAAGGCGATGATTTTGCTGTTCTTTCAGACATCTTGGGCGATGAAGATCACCTTGGTGACATGGACTTTAAAGTTGCTGGTACTTCTGAAGGTATTACTTCTCTTCAAATGGATATCAAAATCACTGGTATTACAGAAGACATTATGAAGATTGCTCTTGAGCAAGCTAAGGGTGGACGTGAGTTTATTCTTGGTGAAATGGCGAATGCCCTAACTGAAGGCCGTTCAGAGCTTGGTGAATTTGCACCACGCATTGAAAGCTTCTCAATTCCAACAGACAAAATTCGTGAAGTTATCGGCTCTGGCGGTAAGGTTATTCGCGAGATCGTTGAAAAGACTGGTGCTAAAGTTAGCATCGAAGATGATGGTACTGTTAAAGTTGCTTCTTCTTCTGCAAAAGAAATTGATGCGGCAGTTACATGGATCCGTTCAATTACTGATGATCCAGAAGTTGGCGTTATCTATGAAGGTACAGTTGTTAAGTGCGTAGACTTTGGTGCTTTCGTAAACTTCTTTGGCGCGAAAGACGGCTTGGTTCATATCTCACAATTGGCAAATGAACGCGTTGGAAAAACAACTGATGTTGTTAATGAAGGCGAAAAAGTTTGGGTTAAATTGATGGGCTTTGACGATCGCGGTAAAGTGCGTCTTTCTATGAAAGTTGTAGATCAGGAAACTGGTAAAGAGATCGTAGAAGAAAACGAAGAGTAAGCTCTTTAAAATAAAATTCTAAAAGGCTGGGCAATTGCTCAGCCTTTTTTTATGCCTAAAATTGCCTTGATGTTGCTCGCCCTGCACACCAATCAACAACCCTGCCACTTATACTTGAATGTATATTTAGGATTGCTTGATTGCCTTGACATGGTTTGAAAAAAATACTTAAATTTTACGGTATAGTAGTTTGGATTAAGTGATGAACAAGTTTTTATATTTAGTAGTAGCGATTTTCTCTCTGGCTTTTTTAGCCTCTTGCCAAACCTTATCAAAAGAAGAATGTTTGTCTGCTGACTGGCGGGTAATTGGTGAACAAGACGGCGCAAGTGGCGCGAACCCTCAAGAGAAATTTAGAGCACATGCTAAATCTTGTGAACCAACGGGCGTGCGAGCTGACCAGACACTATGGAACCAAGGTTATCAGCGCGGCTTGATTAGATTTTGCACACCAGTCAATGGTGTTTCGCATGGCGAAAACGGCAGACCTTATTACAACAACTGCCCTGTTGCTCAAGCAGGCGTATTTAGCGAAGGCTATGAACTTGGTCGTAAAGTCCATTCAAAGCGCGGCGAAATAAACTCTATTAAAAACAGAATTAAATCAATCGAGCGCTCTATTGAGAGCAAAGAGAAACGCATTCGCGAGGGCAAAATTGACCAGCGCGAAGCAGAGTCTCGAATTGATAGTGACAGAAGAGCCATTAATGAACTCAACAGAGAACTTGGTAGAAAAGACGCCGAGCTTGGCGTTATCAAAAGTGAAGCTGAAAACTTCAAAGCTGATTATCAATACTACCAACCACCGCTAAGCGCTGCGCCAGTTTCAAATGGGTCTGTTATTGCGCCGCCAAGCAATGGTTCTTTATTTTAAGAGCGGTAAGTTCTGCCATTGTTTAAAGCGAGCGAGTTTTAAATTCTGATCAAGCTATTGCCAAGGCTGATAAATTATGGTCTTGGCTGATCCATGAAAAACAAACCTAATTTTTTAGACGCGCTTATTCTTGCATTTGAACGCGAGCAGATTGTTCTAAGCAATAAGAGTGAAAGCACGCTCTTTTTAAACGCCACGCCCCTACCAAATGCGTGGGGCGAGTTGATAGAAAGCTTCGCATGCGAGCAGGCGTTTAGACCTACTCACAATCAGCTAAGCGATCAAAACTATAGCGTGCAAGCAATGTTGAGTGATGATGCTATTGTGCAAGAATATGAGAGCGCTCTGGTTGTTGCAGGGCGGGTTCGTAAAATTAATGAACTCAATTTAGCGCGTGCTTATATGGCGCTAAAACCTGGTGGCACACTTGTATGTGCTGGCGAAAAAAGTACAGGTATTCAACCGCTTCGTAAATGGGTTGGTGAGCGCTGCGAAATAATAGACAGCTATTCAAAATATCATGGATTGGTTTTTACATTTAAAAAATCAGAAGCGTTTGATCCTGCCGTATGGCCAACACACAACCCAGAAATTGAAGTGGATGGATATGCTTTAAAGAAAGGCATGTTCTCTGCAGATGGGCCTGATAAAGGTTCTAAACTTCTCATAGAGCATTTTGATAATAGGTTACGCGGCAAGGTTGCAGATTTTGGTGCTGGCTGGGGCTATCTAACCAATGAAGCTTTAAAGGTAGCGCCCCGAATTGAGAGCGTAGATTTATATGAAGCTGATTATTTATCGCTCGAATACGCGAAGCAGAATATAAGCACCCAAAAACCCACCACATATAATTGGGTTGATTTAACACAAGAGTTTAAAAAGAAGCCCTATGACTGGGTTCTTATGAACCCGCCTTTTCATGGCGGCTTGTCTGGTGGGCGCGCAAGCGAACCCAATATAGGCAAACGCTTTATTGAGGTTGCCAGCTCAACACTCATTTCTGGTGGGCGCTTATTGATGGTTGCGAACCGCACTCTGCCCTATGAAGAAATGCTAAGTCACGCTTTTAAGCGCTATTCTTTATTGGCAGACAAAAACGGCTTTAAAGTATATGAAGCTGTTAAGTAGGTCAGAACGAATTTCCTTACTTTTGGCCCACTAACGATCTCATCGCTGTTGTCGCTATGTTGTCAAGGTTAGGCATCAAATGAGCTTTAGTAACACCTTCTCTCGATAGTAACTTCCGAAGGTCATCTTTATGCTCAGCACCCAATTCAACTTTTCTGAGCAGTGAAACGCCATCTGCAAATTTTTCCAAATATGCAGATTTCATGGTTGGACGTGAAACGCCGCTACCTTTCCTCTTTGCTGCCCAAATATCCATTGTTTCAATCGCACTTTTGTATTCAAAATTTGAAACAATGTCTTCCAGTGCGGGGTACCGACCTGTTTCAAGCCAAACTTTTTCGTAATGTTTTAGCTCAACGAAAACGCCTGATTGTTTTGAAAGAAACTCATTTTGAGACTTAGCTGTATCTGAAATCGAAACGCCAACGGTGTTCTCAAGGCCTACTTCGTCGGTCCAAATCGGAAGTAATGTTGTGTTCAATGCCCACACAGCTAAATCTGTTCCTTTGTCCAAGTGAACCGGATTCGAAGTTGCGAAATAGCAAGCTGTAAGAGGGCTTTCCGTCCAATCTAATAAAAATGTAGGAACCCCATGATGTTGAGCTAAGGCCAATGCCGTTCTATTAAAACCCTTTTTGCCATTCGGATGTACGCTCCCAATTGTCGGCCATTCAGGAGAGGGACTCTGGGTAGACAAGAATTCACCGAAATCCTTGAACTGCTTCAAAGCGTTATAAAGAATGTCGCCATCGCTAGGCGTGCCAAAGCCCAGTTCATCTGCTAGCTTCAGAAAGGTCTTAAGGCAAAGGTATTGAGCCCATTGGCGTGACAATATTTCTTTTGCATTGTCCGAAAACAATTTCCAGCGAGCGTGCTCACTTACCTGCTGCTTGGTCTTTTCAACCAAGCTCTGAAAAACCCCTAGTCCTTCGAGGCTATCACGTCCGGCTGTAGGCTTTAGTTGCCAAGTCGCATTCCAATGCCCTCTAAAAACCCAAGCACAATCGGTTCTCTGCTGCGTATCCTCCCACCAGTGCTCGGACGATTTTCGCATGTAGCTCAAGAAGCTACTAGCAGTGAATTTTTCACCTTTTTTGGGGCCTGTGATCGTTTGAATGATTGGCATCTAACAAGTTCTCGACTGGTTTTTTGGTCAGCTTTATGCATAGCAGCCGTAACCTAAAACTCAAAACAGCCGTTAGGGCAGAAATCAAAAATAGCAACTAAGTCCCCCAAGCTGGCATTGAGCAAATAGGTTTATTCGCCGTCTAGTTTTGCTAGCTGTTCTAAGCTTGGCATCGATACAATATTATAGCCTGTATCTACAAAATGCACTTCACCTGTAACACCGCCAGATAGATCTGATAAAAGATAAAGCGCTGAGCCGCCCAGCTCTTCTAGAGATACTGTTCTGCGTAATGGCGCATTGTTGTGCTGGTAGTTATACATTTGGCGCGCATCTGCAATGCCAGCGCCTGCAAGCGTTCTTACAGTCCCTGCAGAAATGGCATTGACCCTAATATTGTCGGGGCCAAAATCATTTGCAAGGTATCTAACGCTTGCTTCTAAGGCTGCTTTTGCAACACCCATTACATTGTAATTTGGCATTACTCTGGTAGAGCCGCCATAGGTGAGCGTTAGCATAGAGCCACCATTTTTCATAAGCTTGGCAGCACGGCGCGCAATTTCGGTGAAAGAGAAACATGAGATAACCATAGTACGAGAAAAGTTCTCGCGAGAGGTGTCTGCATATTTGCCTTTAAGTTCTTCGCGATCAGAAAAGCCAATGGCGTGAACGATAAAATCTATTTCACCCCATTCTTTTTCAAGTTTTTCAAACAGGGCATCTACGCTTGCAATGTCTTCTACATCGCAAGACAGCTGCATGTCAGAACCAACGCTCTCAGCCAGTGGTTTAACACGCTTGCCAAATGCGTCGCCCTGATAGGTAAAGGCAAGTTCTGCGCCATGCTCAGCAAGTGTGGTTGCAATGCCCCATGCAATGGAGTTTTTGTTTGCAACGCCCATAATAAGCCCGCGTTTGCCCTTCATTAAGCCGTCCATAAGATCGCTTCCCTAAACTTTACTAACCGTTGTAACGCTGGAAAGCCAGCGTAGCATTTGTGCCACCAAACCCAAATGAGTTTGAAATAACTGTATTAAGCTTTGCATTATCAATGCGCTTTTGAATGATGTTCATGCCATCAAACTCTTCGCCTAGTTTTTGAATATGCGCGCTTTCACAAATGAAATCATTATTCATCATCATAAGTGAGTAGATCGATTCTTGAACACCAGTTGCGCCAAGTGAGTGACCCGTTAAAGA
>JBGCEA010000287.1:0-4960 GCA_045105915.1 Nitratireductor sp. | reverse complement strand
TGTTGTTTTCATTCACGAGCTTGGCCACTTTATGGTTGCGCGTTGGAACAAGGTAGACATTGACGTGTTTGCTGTTGGCTTTGGCAAAGAGCTGTTTGGATTTAACGACAAACACGGAACGCGTTGGAAGTTTTGCCTTATTCCACTTGGTGGCTATGTAAAATTTGCAGGAGATGCCAATGGCGCCTCTATGCCAGATCCAGAAGTCACCAAGAACATGAGTGCGCAGCAAATAGAAGGCAGTTTTGCCCATAAACGTCTTGGTCAAAAAGCAGCGATTGTTGCAGCTGGGCCAATTGCAAACTTTATTTTAGCGGCCATCATTTTTGCTGGCCTTGCCATGACAGTAGGGCGTTTTGTAAGCGAGCCTAGAATAACTGGCATTGTAGAGGGAGGGGCGGCGCAAAGTGCTGGCTTCATGGTTGGCGATATCATCAAGACTGTAGATGGCGTTGAAATTGAATCTTTCACTGATATTCCACCACTTGTCATTCCAAACCCTGGAAGACCCATGATTTTTGAAGTGACGCGAGATGGTATGATAAAAGCACTCACCGTCACACCTAAAATGATTGAGCGAGAAGACCAATTTGGCAATTTAGAAACAATGGGCACAATTGGCGTTATGAGCAATGTGCCAAGAGAAGAGAGCAAAATTGTAGTCAGTACGCCACTAGAAGCAATTGTGATTGGCATAAAACGCCCATGGGAGATTATCTCAACGACAGTTGTCTTCTTAAAAGACGTTATCACTGGTCAGCATTCAGTTAAGCGTTTGGGCGGGCCTATCCGAATTGCAAAAGCCTCGGGTCAAATAGCAACATTGGGCGTTATAGCGCTCATCAGCTGGACGGCTTTCTTATCAGTCAGCATTGGTTTTTTAAATCTATTGCCAATTCCACCTCTAGATGGTGGCCATTTGATGTTTTATGCCATTGAAAAGCTAAAAGGCAGTCCATTAAGCGAAGGCGCTCAAGAGGTGTTTTTCAAGGTTGGGTTCTTATTTGTGCTCTGTTTCATGCTTTTTGTGACGTTTAATGACGTTATGAAGGAATTCATTGGAGTTTAGGTGCTATTGGCGCTTTTATAGCCTGTATTGAAAGAATTATGCTGCGTTTGGGACATAATTTTGCTCAATTGCGCGTGTTTAGAAGTGTTTTGTTAACCAAGCCTGTTAAAAGAAGGGGTAATTGGGCAACATATTGACACAAAAACATAATTCTTTGTTTATCAAGTGTTGCGTTGGCCAAAAATCCCTGTAAAACATTTGTTAACTAAGTTGGATTCTGTCTGGCCGACTCTTGTATGGGATTATAAAAGAGTTTTAACTGCTAAACAGCCAGTTATAACTACCAATACAAAGTTGTAAGAGTGACTAAATTTATGGTGAGAATAGTTTTGATTAATACATACACTTTTGCGAAATTTATGAGAACCTTAGCGCTATCGCTAACAATCGCCATTGCGCCGGTTGTTTTGGCAACATCAGTTCTTTTAACGCAGTCTCAACCAGCTTTTGCTGCAAAGGTAAGCAACATTCAAGTACGTGGTAACACACGCATGGATGATGAAACGATCAAATCATTCTTAACAATTGAAGTAGGGCAGAACTTCTCAAATAACGACATTGATGATTCAGTGAGAGCGTTATTTGGTACAGGTTTGTTTGAAGATGTTGGCATCTCTAAATCTGGCTCAACGCTTATTGTTGAGGTGAGCGAAAACTCAACCATCAATCAGGTTTTCTTTGAGGGCAATAAACGCATCAAAGATGGTCCTTTATCTGCAACCATCCAATCTAAATCATTAGAAGTTTATTCTGAAGATATCGTTGCGTCTGACGTTGATAGAATTCAACAAGCATATGATCGTGTTGGCCGCGGTGATGCAATTATCACATCTGAAGTTGTTCCTCTTTCAAACAACCGCGTAAACATTGTTTTCAGCGTAAATGAGGGTGATAAGACAAAAATTAGAAGCATTAGCTTCATCGGCAATGATGCGTTTCGCGAAATGCGTCTTCGCGAAGTTATGGGCACAAAACGATCAAACCTATTCAGCTTCATCAAATCAGATGATGTGTATGACCCAGATCGCTTAGCAGCAGATGAAGAGCGTTTACGCAGATTTTACTTCAATCACGGTTATGCAGACTTTGATATCGTTTCTACATCGGCAGTTCTAGATGAAGCAAACAACGAATATAACATCACTATTACTGTGGAAGAGGGTGCTCTTTATAAGTTTGGCGAAATTGGAATTGAATCAACTCTAAATGGTGTTGATGTTGATAGCCTATATTCTGAATTAGAGACACGCACAGGTAAAAAATACAGTGCAAATGATGTTGAAGATTCAATTGTGGCGCTTACAGAGCGTATCGCAGGCGATGGCTACGCATTTGTTGAAGTGGTTCCAAGAGGCGATCGTGATTTTGATTCAAACACGATCGACGTTACTTATCTTATTGACCAAGGTTCACGTGTCTTCATCGATAAAATCGTAATCGTAGGCAATTCACGCACAAGAGAGCACGTTATTAGACGTGAATTTGATATTTCTGAAGGCGATGCACTTAATCAAGTGTTGCTACAAAGAACAAGAAAACGCTTAGAAGCACTTGGCTACTTTGAAAGTGTAGACATTACTACACGTCCAGCTGATACTGCTGATAAAGTAGTGGTTGTTGTACGTGTTGCTGATAAACCAACTGGTGAATTTTCACTCGGTGGTGGTTATTCAAATACAGCTGGTGCAACAGCAGAGATTTCATTCACTGAGAGAAACTTTTTAGGTCGAGGGCAATACATTAAAGTTTCTGGCAGTGGTGGTTCAGATTCACGTAATTATAACTTGTCTTTCACAGAGCCATATTTCCTTGGATATAGAATGTCAGCTGGTTTTGATGTTGGTCGTTCGACAACTGATGCGGTTGCTACTCAAGAATATTCAACTGAAAACACATTCGGCACGCTTCGTTTTGGGGTTCCAATTTCAGAAAAATTAAAAGCATCACTATTCTATACTTATTCTTCTAGTATTACTGGGATCGATTCTGGTAAATTAGATACAGTTGGTACACAGGGCGATTCTTCAGGCGAACTATCAAATGCATTAGTGCCTCGTGATGGTTCAAATAAAGAAGATTGGACCAAGTCTGGATTTGGTTACTCTCTAACTTACAACACAATTGATAGTAGAACGACACCAAGAGAAGGTGAGTATCTAAATCTATCACAAACGGCCTTTGGCGCTGGCGGTGATGCGAGCTATCTTACAACAACAGCTAATGTTACTTCTTACACAACGCTTAGCGAAGACTTCGATTTAGTGGGTATGTTGCGTGCAAGAGGTGGTATTAACACAGCATTTGACGATGATGGTTACAGAGCGCTTGATAACTTCCGTCAAGGTGGCAAGGCAATTCGTGGCTTCGCAAATAATGGCTTTGGTCCACGCGATTCAATAACGGGTGATGCACTAGGTGGTATGTACTACTGGAATGCGACAGCTGAAGTGAACTTCCCAGCGCCGCTATTACCTGAATCAATGGGCATTCGCGCTGCATTATTTGCAGATGCAGGTGTTCTTGGTGGAACAGATGATATTTCTAAGCAAAAAATCAGCGATGCTGGCAGTTCAATATTCGCAAATGGCGATGCAATGAGAGCATCATATGGTGCATCTATCATTTGGAATTCACCATTTGGCCCATTGCGCTTTAACTATGCAGAACCAGTTGAATCTCAAAGTTATGATAAAATCAGAAACTTTAGCTTTGGCATTAGTTCATCATTCTAAGCAATTAGAAATCTAGGGGTATGAAGGGGGCTTTCGCCTCCTTTGTTTTTTTCAAACATATTGGTAAAGTTATGAGCGATCATTCTTTTTTTCAAATCACACCCCTACAGCTATCTCATATCATTGAGCAAACTGGTTCTAAATGTTCGAATTTGAACGATATTGGTGATCTTATCATCAAAGGTGCAGGGCCACTGGAAGATACGGCGCCAGATTGTATTTCTTTTATTGATAATCCTAAATACATAAAATATTTAGCCGATACCAAGGCCAAAGCGGTCTTTTGCGCACCAAAGTTTGTTGAAAAAATTCCAAACCATATAGCTGCAGTAGTTAGCAATCAGCCCTATAAAGCATATGCAAAAACACTGTCTCTTCTTTATCCAACTGCACAAAGACCAGAACCAATAACAGGTGAAACTGGTATATCTTCACACGCTTTTGTCTCAAAAGATGTAACGCTAGAAGAAGATGTCATTATTGAAAGTGGCGCTGTCATTGGTGAGGGCACTTCTATTGGCAAAAACAGCCATATTTTAGCTAATGCAGTCATTGGTAAGAATGTCAAAATTGGCCGCAATACAACAATATCAAGTGGTGCAATTATTTCGCACAGCTTCATTGGCGATAATGTCATTATTCATCCTGGTGTAAAAATCGGCCAAGACGGGTTTGGTTTTGCAATGGGCCCAGGTGGTCATGAAAAAGTGGCTCAAATAGGCCGCGTCATCATACAAGACAATGTGGAGATAGGCGCTAATTCAACAGTTGATCGTGGTTCTAACCGCGATACAATTATTGGTGAAGGCACAAAAATAGATAACCTTGTCCAAATTGGGCATAATGTTGTAATTGGACAGCACTGTGTAATTGTCGGGCTTGCTGGGGTTGCAGGCAGCGCAACATTAGGCGACTATGTTGTTGTTGCTGGACAAGCTGGTGTTGTTGGGCATGTTACCATTGGTTCGGGGGCACAAATTGGCGGCGGCTCTGGTGTCAACTTTGATTTAAAACCCGGTGAAAAAGTGATTGGCTATCCTGCCCAACCATTTAAAGAATGGGTACGTATGAACATGATGCTAAAATCAATGTCTAAGAACAAGACAGCAAAAAATAAGAAAGATTAGTTTCTAATGAGCGATTCAAACACACTTGGCCG